>JAUIJW010000236.1 GCA_030431085.1 Bacteroidia bacterium | reverse complement strand
CCACATGGTTCTGCGGTATTTACAAGAGGAGAAACCCAAGCTTTAGCTACCGTAACTTTAGGTACTTCAAGAGAAGCGAATGTAATTGATATGCCAACCCACCAAGGTGAAGAAACTTTCTATTTACATTATAACTTTCCTCCATTTTCTACTGGTGAAGCACGACCACTTAGAGGGACTTCAAGAAGAGAAATTGGTCACGGTAACCTAGCTCAAAGAGCACTTAAAGGTATGGTGCCAGAAGATTGTCCTTATACTCTACGTGTAGTGTCAGAGGTGTTAGAATCTAATGGTTCGTCATCTATGGCTACAGTATGTGCAGGAACTATGGCATTAATGGATGCAGGTGTACAATTAAAAAAACCAGTTTCTGGAATTGCCATGGGCTTAATTTCTGATGGAGAACGGTATGCAGTATTATCTGATATACTAGGTGATGAAGATCACTTAGGTGATATGGATTTTAAAGTAACCGGTACTGCCGATGGTATTACGGCTTGCCAGATGGATATTAAAATCAAAGGACTATCATATGAGATTTTGGTTAATGCTCTAAAACAGGCAAGAGCAGGACGTTTGCATATTTTAGAAAAACTTACAGATACAATCCCACAGCCAAATCCAGAAGTAAAAGCACATGCACCTAAAATGGTTAGCCGTACTATTCCTGGAGAATATATTGGTGCCTTAATTGGTCCTGGTGGAAAAGTTATTCAAGAGTTACAAAAAGAAACAGATACTACTATTGTAATTAATGAGGATCCTGTAACAGAAGAGGGTATTGTTGAAATTTTAGGAACAAGCCAAAAAGGTATAGATCAAGTTCTAGCTAAAATTAAGTCTATCACATTTAAACCTGAAAGAGGTAGTGTTTACGAAGTAAAAGTGGTTAAAATTTTAGATTTTGGTGCGGTAGTAGAGTATGTTGAGGCTCCAGGAAATGAAGTTTTATTACATATTTCTGAGTTAGCTTGGGAAAGAACCAATAATGTGACAGACGTTGTTAATTTAGGCGATGTTATTGATGTGAAATATTTTGGTGTAGATCCTAAAACTAGAAAAGAGAAAGTATCTCGAAAAGCACTTTTGCCTCGTCCGGAAAGAAAAGAGCGCAAAGAAAAGAGCGAATAATATATTAGTATATATAGCGTTTAATAAAGCCTTGAGATAGATTTCTCAAGGTTTTTTTATTGTTTTTGTAACATTTTATTGTTTTTGTACGTATAAGTAAGTACATGGCAAATTTTGATAACTAAAAAGATATAGATGAGACAACTTAAAATCACAAAACAAGTTACTAACCGTGAAACGGCTTCTTTAGATAAATATTTACAAGAAATTGGTAAGGTAGACTTAATTACAGCAGATCAAGAAGTAGAGTTGGCCCAGCGTATTAAAGCTGGAGACCAAGTGGCTTTAGAAAAATTAACAAAAGCTAATTTGCGTTTTGTGGTGTCGGTAGCGAAGCAATATCAAAATCAAGGGTTAACCTTGCCAGATCTTATTAACGAGGGTAATTTGGGATTAATTAAGGCTGCTAAAAGATTTGATGAAACTCGGGGATTTAAATTTATTTCATATGCCGTATGGTGGATTCGTCAATCAATTCTTCAGGCTTTAGCCGAGCAATCTAGAATTGTAAGATTACCTTTAAATAAAATTGGTTCTATCAATAAAATTAATAAAACTTTTGCCAGATTAGAGCAGGAAAATGAAAGACCACCATCTGCAGAAGAGATCGCTAAGGAGTTGGATATGACTATTAGCGATGTGAAGGAGTCTATGAAAAATTCTGGCCGCCACGTTTCTATGGATGCCCCTTTGATTGAGGGAGAAGATTCTAACTTATATGATGTATTAAATAGTGGAGAATCTCCAAATCCTGATAAAGAGTTGTTACATGAGTCTTTACGCACTGAAATTGAACGTGCCTTAGAAACCTTAACTCCTCGTGAAGCAGACGTTATTCGTTTATACTTCGGCTTAGGAAATCAACACCCAATGACTCTAGAAGAAATTGGTGAAACTTTTGATCTAACGCGTGAACGTGTTAGACAGATTAAAGAAAAAGCCATTAGACGATTAAAACACACTTCTAGAAGTAAAATTTTAAAGACGTATTTAGGTTAGTATTTCTTAATTAATACGACTAAATTACCATAACAAACAGTTACTCATAACTGTTCGTTTTTTGATTGATGAAAGAACCCTCGGCTGATTACCGAGGGTTTATTCATTTATAACATATTGATAAAATAAAATCATAACTACTGACATATTTTTAGTCTATAATCTTATATATTTATAACTAATTAAATGCCCCAAAAGAAACACAATGCTTAAAACCATATGCTACATTAGCGATTCAAATAGAGATGTTACTATCAACAACCTAAATGAGTTATATTCAGCAGCTAAGGCTAATAATTCTAAAAATCATATTACAGGTGTATTGGTGTATAAAAACCATAATTTTTTACAGGTTCTAGAAGGCTCTCAAGAATTAGTCGATCAAACTTTCGATCGCATAAAGAAAGATTCACGCCATAGCAATATTTTTAAAGTCATTAACACTAATATTGAAGGACGCATTTTTGAAGATTATAATTTCGGCTTTACAGTGATTGATGACAAAACAGAACTTAAAAACCTCTATGAGTATCTAGAATGGTTAAAACTAGGACACAATAAACTCGCCAATGAAGTTATAGGAATGGTAGAAAATTTTATTGAAAACTAATCTCTTACCTAACTCAAAACCATTATTTTTGTCGAAATTTAAATAAACAGTTTAATGAGTTCTAAATTAATAGCTCCTTCGGTTTTAGCGGCAGATTTTGCCAATCTTCAACGTGATATAGAAATGGTTAATGAAAGTGATGCCGATTGGTTTCATATTGACATAATGGATGGTGTATTTGTACCAAACATCTCCTTTGGTATGCCTGTTTTACAAGCTATTTCTAAACATGCAAAAAAAACAATTGATGTACATTTAATGATTGTAGATCCGGATAGATACATCACTACTTTTGCCGATTTAGGAGCTAACATTTTAACCGTTCACTATGAAG
>JAUIJW010000235.1 GCA_030431085.1 Bacteroidia bacterium | reverse complement strand
AAAAATTCTTCGGAAAAAAACCGTCTAAAGGAGTAAATCCAGATGAGGTTGTAGCCATTGGAGCTGCCATTCAAGGAGGTGTGTTAACAGGTGATGTAAAAGATGTATTATTATTAGACGTTACGCCGTTATCTTTAGGTATTGAAACCATGGGTAATGTAATGACTAAGTTAATAGAGTCTAACACCACCATCCCTACAAAAAAATCTCAGGTATTCTCTACGGCAGCAGATAACCAACCATCTGTAGAAATTCACGTATTACAAGGTGAGCGTGCCATGGCAGCAGACAATAAAACTATTGGTAGATTCCATTTAGATGGAATTCCGCCAGCGCCTAGAGGAGTGCCACAGATTGAGGTAACTTTTGATATTGATGCCAATGGTATTATTAATGTATCGGCCAAAGATAAAGGTACTGGTAAAGAACACAATATTAGAATTGAAGCCTCTTCAGGATTGTCAGAAGAAGAAATTCAAAAAATGAAGGCGGATGCTGAGGCAAATGCTGATGCGGATAAAAAAGCTAAAGAAACAGCAGAAAAAATTAATGCTGCTGATGCAATGATTTTCCAAACAGAAAGTCAACTTAAAGAATTTGGTGATAAATTATCTGATGATAAAAAAGCACCAATTGAATCTTCTTTAGAAGAATTGAAGAAAGCACACGAATCTAAAGATTTGGCATTGATTGATGCGGCTATGGAGAAAATCAATGAAGCTTGGAAAGCGGCTTCTGAAGAAATGTACAAAGCGCAACAAGAAGCTCAAGCTGGAGGAGCTGCAGGTCCTCAACCAGGAGCAGATGCTGGTGCGGAAACCAAAGCTGAAGATGATGTGCAAGATGTAGATTTTGAAGAAGTAAAATAACTTTAAAAGTTAAGAACTTTAAGAATATTAAAAAGAGGATTGTATAATCAATCCTCTTTTTTTATATAAAAATTAAAATAGTTTGGTGATGCCGATACCCATATTAACACTGTTATAAGCGTTAATATTGATATCCCAAGTTAATGCTCCAAAAATTTCCCATTCTCCAGGAATTTCAAAAGGAAACTCTAAGCCAAGTCTTACTAAACCAAAATCTTCTTCTTTAGAAAATTCCATACCACCTCCTGTCATTAACACCAAGTGTTTATAAGCCTTATAAGACACCATAATGGCCGATGCTACTGGCCTAGTTCTTTTTGTAGTTTGTTTGTTTTCATCTTTAGATTCTACTTCAAATTCTTCAATAATAATATCATTATGTATACCAATGGCCCATTTGTCCGTAATATTAAAATTATAATTTAAAGCAAAAGAAGGTAAGGCTTCCCATTTTACGGTTTCTCCATCTTTTACACCATTATTGATATGAGTATGACTTAGAGCAGCGCTAATGGCATGCTTTTTATAATTTTCGTGTGGTTCTTCACTTTTGTCGTGATCTTGAGCATAAATCAAGGTGGTAAAAAAAAGACAAAATAAAACGGTATGTTGCATTAAATTTCTCAAGAGAGTTATTGATTTTATATTTCAAAAATAATAATTTTCGAATGCTTTTAAATTATTAAATATTCATAATGGTTATTTTTGATTTTAATTTTATTTTTGCGCATGCAAAACAAAGTCCTAATTTTAGATTTCGGTTCACAGTTTACTCAATTAATAGCTAGACGAGTAAGAGAGTTAAATATTTATAGTGAAATATATCCTTATAATAGTGATAAGTATGATGTAGACGATTATCAAGCAGTTATTTTATCAGGTAGTCCACACTCAGTAAGAAGTAAGCAGGCACCACATCCTAATCTAGAGCAAATTAAAGGTAAAAAGCCGTTGTTAGGTGTGTGTTATGGTGCTCAATATTTAGTCCACTTTTTTGGCGGTGAAGTAGGTGCTTCTAATTCTCGAGAGTATGGCAGAGCCAATCTGTCGTATGTAGATCACGATAATCTACTTTTTAAGAATATCAAAGAAAATTCTCAAGTTTGGATGAGTCATAGTGATACCATCTTAAAGCTACCAGAGCGTTATAGAACAATAGCCAGTACACATGATATTGAAAATGCAGCGTATAAAATAGAAGGTGAAGATACTTATGCCATACAATTTCATCCAGAAGTATATCATTCAACCGATGGTAAGCAGTTGCTAGAAAACTTTTTAGTAGGTATTGCAGGTTTAAAACAAGAGTGGACACCCGATTGTTTTGTAGAAACTACCGTGGCAGCCTTAAAAGAACAATTAGGTAATGATAAAGTCGTATTAGGTTTATCAGGTGGAGTAGATTCTACTGTGGCCGCAGTTTTATTAGACAAGGCTATTGGTAATAACCTATATTGTATTTTTGTTAACAATGGCCTATTGCGTAAAAACGAATTTGAAAGCGTGTTACACCAATACAAAGACATGGGTCTTAATGTAAAAGGTGTAGATGCAACAGATAGATTTTTGAATAGACTGGCAGGTAAATCCGATCCTGAAGAGAAAAGAAAAGCCATTGGAAATGAATTTATTGAGGTGTTTGATGATGAGGCGCATTTAATTGAAGATGTCACATGGTTAGCTCAGGGTACAATCTACCCAGATGTAATAGAGTCGGTATCTGTTACTGGGGGGCCTTCTGCTACCATTAAATCGCATCACAATGTTGGGGGATTACCAGATTTCATGAAATTAAAGATTGTAGAACCTTTACGGATGATTTTTAAAGATGAAGTGCGTAGAGTTGGAGCCTCAATGGGTATTGATCCAGAATTATTAGGCAGGCACCCGTTTCCAGGCCCAGGATTGGCCATACGTATTTTAGGAGATATAACTGCAGAGAAAGTGAGAATTTTGCAAGAAGTAGATGCCATTTTTATCAATGGATTGAAAAAATGGAACTTATATGATGATGTTTGGCAAGCTGGTGCGATGTTGTTACCCGTAAACTCTGTTGGTGTAATGGGAGACGAGCGAACTTATGAAAAAGTTGTGGCACTTAGAGCCGTATCGTCAACAGATGGTATGACCGCAGATTGGGTAAATTTACCCTATGAGTTTTTACAAAAAACATCTAATAAAATTATTAATGGAGTTAAAGGAGTGAACAGAGTGGTGTATGATATAAG
>JAUIJW010000023.1 GCA_030431085.1 Bacteroidia bacterium | reverse complement strand
AGTCCACTGAAGCTAAAGAAGCTTTCTGTCATATGATGGACGTATCTATGGAACCGTTTTTATCAAAACATCAACCCTTTGACTTTTCTTCAGAAGATTATGAGTCACGGTCGCGTGAAGCTGTATTAGAATTTACACGACTTCTGAAATTTTCACCCCCACCCAGAAAGATACTTTTTTTGCACCGAAAGCTCGGTGGCCTTTTTAATTTGTTAAAACGACTTGAAGTTAAATTAGATTTACGCCCTTACTGGGAAACTCTAATGAATAAGGATTTATAAAATGAAAATACTCATCACTGGCGCAACAGGCCTTGTCGGAAAGAAGTTGGCTCAACGACTATTTGCTGAAGGTCAAAATGAAATTCGAATTCTTACTCGAAATTCAGCATCGGCCCCCAGCCAATTTGGATTTCCCATTAAAGCTTTTGAGTGGAGCCCAAAAGATAATTATATTGAAGACGGTGCTCTAGATGGAGTTCAATGTATTATTCATTTAGCAGGAGAAAGTGTTGCAGATGGCCGCTGGACAGATCATAAGAAGAAAAAAATTTTAGACTCAAGGGTACTTTCTATAAAATTATTGCTCAATAAACTGAATGAAAAACCAAACGTATGCGAAAAGTTCATCAGTGCATCGGCCATTGGATACTATGGTGACCGCTCAGATGAACTATTAGATGAAAAAAGCTCCAAGGGGACGGGCTTTTTAACTGAAGTCTGTGAAGCTTGGGAGCAAACTCTACACAGTAATTGCAACCAATACACTTATTTCTTTGTAATGTAATAATAACCATTGCACTAAGCTTATTGGTAGAGAATAAACTACCAATGTTGTCTTGATTCTTTTTTGATTGGTTACAAAAGTACTCTTTTTTATAAAGCAGCCTAGGGTATTAATATAGCATTCTAAAATAGTCTGTAAATTCGCGAAATACTGCATAGATTTTATTTTCTTTGTAATATGCTTTTTCAGGATATTATTGGACAAGATTTTATTAAAACTCACCTAAAACAATCTGTTAATAGTGGTAGAATTCCGCATGCACAGCTGTTCGTGGGGCCTACAGGCAGTGGTACTTTGCCAATGGCCATTGCCTATGCGCAATATATTCTGTGTAAAAACCGTGGAGAAGATAATAATACGGGTGATGCTACCTGCAATTTAAAATTTGAAAAATTAGCTCATCCAGATTTACACTTTGTTTTTCCGGTATCGTCTAATGATAAGGTTAAAAAGCATCCAGTAAGCGATTTGTTTTTAGATCAATGGAGAGGATTTGTAAGCCAAACGCCTTATGGTAGTTTATTTAATTGGTATCAGCAGTTAGGAATAGAAAACAAACAAGGACAAATAGGTGTGGATGAAGCCGAGATAATCGTAAAAAAACTGTCGTTAAAATCATTTGAAGGAGGCTATAAAGTAATGATTATTTGGATGGCCGAAAAAATGAATATAGCAGCCGCCAATAAATTACTTAAATTAGTTGAAGAGCCACCGAAGGACGCCTTATTTTTGTTAATTGCCGAGCGTGAAGAGCAAATTATCAATACCGTATTATCTAGATGTCAAGTGTTATATTTTAAAGCCTTAAGAGAAAGTGAGATTACGGGGTATTTACAGCATAAGCATGGACTGGATCAAACCTTAGCTAAAAAAATTGCGCACCAATCGCATGGTAATTTAAATAAAGCATTACACCTGCTAAACGAAGACGATAATGAAGAAATTTTCGAACAATGGTTTATTACTTGGGTTAGATCTGCATTTAAGGCTAAAGGCAACGCAAGTGTGATTCAAGACTTGATTACCTGGAGTGATGAAATTGCTAAAACTGGTCGAGAAACTCAGAAAAGATATCTAAGATATTGTTCTCATTTTTTTCGCCAAGCCCTTTTAATGAATTATAAAGCTACGCCATTAGTGTTTATAGAAACAAAAACGGCTAATTTTAGTCTTGAAAAATTTGCTCCATACATACATGGAGCCAATATTGAACAGATTCATAAAGCTATTGACGAAGCTACTTATCACATAGAACGTAATGGTAATGCTAAAATTATTCTACTTGATTTATCGATGCAGCTGACCAGATATTTACATCAAAAAGAAGTTTAGCGATATTTAAATAATCCATAACTTATTGAACAGCCCTAATGTGGAAGTTTATGCTTTATGCTATGGTATAAAAAGGCACCGAGAAGTGCACCAATAATAACCACTAAAATACTGGCAAAACCGTAACCTATTAAAATAAACATAGGTCCAGGGCAGGCACCTCCTAAAGCCCATCCAAGGCCAAAAATGATACCACCAATTAAATTTTTGGCTAAGCCTTTTTCTTTAGGGGCCACTTGTATTATTGAGCGGTCTGCCGCTTTTAGCTTTCCAGACTTGAAAAGTTGCATTAACACGATACCAATTAACACTGCAGATCCAATAATGCCATACATATGGAAGGATTGGAATTTGAACATTTCATAAATGCGATACCATGAAATAACTTCGGCTTTACTAAGCACAATTCCAAAAAAGATACCAACGGTTAAAAATTTAATGTACTTCATGGTTAAAATATTAAAGGTAAAACGAACCAAGTCATTATGATGCCGCCAATAAAGAAACCTATGATGGCAATAAGAGATTCTTTAGATAGTTGACTTAAGCCAACGATACCATGGCCAGAAGTACAACCTCCGGCATATCGTGATCCAAACCCAACCAAAATGCCTGCCAATAATAGCAGTATAAATCCCTTGGTACTTAAGAGAGTTTCTACACTAAAAATCTCATCTGGTAATAGTTGTGCGCCTGGGTTGGAGAAACCAATTTGCTCTAATTCATGTACTGTATTAGGATTTAGAGCGATACTTTTATCCGGTGAAAGCCACTGATTGGTAATAAACCCGCCAATAATCATCCCTACTACAAAGATTAGGTTCCACCGTTCTTTTCTCCAGTCTAATTTTAACGAATCAACAAATTTACCCGCACCTCCAATAGTACAGATCGTTTCTAAGTTGGATGATACCCCAAATTTTTTACCAAAGTAAAAGAGCAGGTACATACATAAAGCAATTAAAGGGCCAGCCACAAACCATGGCCAAGGTTGTAAGAATAAGTCCATATTTTTTAGTTAGGGGCACAAAATTACAGTAATAGATCAAAGGCAGGGTAACCATTGTTACAATTAGTACTCTAAGACTTCGATTTTGTTACGATAAAGTTTGATTTTTTGTTCGTTTTCTAACTGTTTAAGTAATCTTGATACTACCACTCTTGAGGTGTTTAAATCGATGGCAATATCTTGATGTGTAGTGTGCAACACAGGGTCTCTCATGATTTTTACTTTATCCGATAGGTATTTAAAAATGCGCTCATCCATTTTCATAAAGGCTAACGTATCAATAGCTTCTATCATTTCGTTTAGTCGAGTATTATAGCTGTCGATAACATATTCCCGCCAAGAATGGTATTTAATCATCCACTCTTCTAGTTTTGCAATAGGAATAAAAATTATTTCAGATTCGCGTTCGGCCACACCTCTAATCTTACTTTTATTACTTTGTAAACCACTTACAAAAGTTATGGTACAGGTATCGCCGTGTTCTAAAAAGTAAAGAACAATTTCTTCGCCTTTATCATTTTCTCTACTAATTTTTATGGCACCGCTCAACATAAGCGGAATATATTCAAAGCTATCACCAATATCAAGCAGTAACTCATCTTCTTTTACCTTTTTATAAGCACCTACAGCAATGATTTCTTCAATGAGTTCGGGCTCAAAAATGATATTGTAATATTCGTTTAACAGATCTTTTAACATGATTTTTAAAGTATTTTATTGATAAAATCGATAACTTTTTGAGTGGCACCAGTATGTTCTGTGACATAATTTTTGGCGATATGGCCTTGACGTTGTCTAGCTTTAATGTTTGTATAACTTTGTTTTAAAGCTTGATTAAGTTGTTCTTGATTTCGAACTACTGTACATGCTTTGAGTTCTACTAAATCTTTAACTTCTTGAAATTTATCATAAATAGGGCCAATAATCAAAGGTACTCCAAAAGTGGCAGGTTCTAATACATTATGTACGCCATCCTCTCCAAAACCACCGCCAACGTATGCAGTATCCGCATAAGCGTAAACCTTAGTAAGAACACCTATAGTATCAAGAATAAAGACCTGTGCATTGTTATTCCTGTTAGAATCAGAATATTTTGTTGTAGGTTTTTGAATTGAGGCTTCTAATTGATCAATAGTTTTAGGGTTAATGTTGTGAGGAGCAATGATAAATTTTTCAATTACACTAGCGTGGAAATTGATATAGTTAACCAACACCTTTTCGTCTTTGGGCCAAGTACTACCAGCCACAACCGTGTAATGTTGTTGTATGAAATCTTCAATAAACAAGAGTGTATTGTTTTGTTGGGTAATTTCTGCCACCCGATCAAACCTAGTATCACCGCTGATGGTACAATGATCAAAGCCTATGGATGAAAGTAATGTTTTAGAAGAGTGGTTTTGTACAAAAAAATGGGTAAAACCTTTTAATGATTGTCTCATCCATGTGCCATAAGATTTAAAAAAGATTTGTTCTTTTCTAAAGATAGCAGAGACTAGAAGCGTTTTTATGCTGCGCTGCTGCAGCGCTCTTAGTAAATTGGGCCAGAATTCGTATTTTATAAATACCACTAGTTCTGGATGTGCTAAGTCTAAAAAGCGATTGACTTGAAACGGCATGTCTAGAGGTAAATAAACCACAACATCAACAAGAGGATAATCTTTTTGAACCTCAAAGCCAGATGGGGAAAAAAAACTGAGTAAAATTTTAAAATCAGGATACTGCTGTTTTAATTGCTCCATAATTGGTCTACCTTGCTCAAATTCGCCTAATGAGGCACAATGTATCCAAATAACCCTATCATTGGCATTAATGTGTTGTTGTAAGCGTTCAAAGGTATGCTGTCTTCCCCTAACAAAAAGTTTGATTTTTGCATTGAAAGGAGCAATAAATTTTAAAGCAAATGAGATTAGAAAAACCGCTATAGAATACAAAAAATACATACAGTTGCTAAAATAGAAATTTAGCACAAGAGCGAACAAATATTTTGTATTTTTGTGCAACACAATAAGGCATAAGCCCTAAAATAAGTCCCATGAAGAAAATTCAAATGGTTGATTTGCAAACACAATATGCTAAAATTCAACCGCAGGTTGATAAGGCTGTTAAAGAAGTGTTTGAATCGGCAGCATTTATCAACGGTCCTGAAGTAAAACAATTTCAAGCAGATTTAGAGCAATATTTAGGTGTAAAACATGTCATTCCATGTGCCAATGGTACAGATGCTTTGCAAATTGCCATGATGGGTCTAGGTTTAGAGCAAGGAGATGAGGTTATTACCGCAGATTTTACATTTGCAGCAACAGTAGAAGTTATTGCTTTACTTAAACTAACACCTGTTTTAGTTGATGTTGAGGCAGATAGTTTTAATATGGATATAGACGCCTTAAAAAAGGCCATTACCCCTAAAACCAAGGCCATAGTACCAGTGCATTTATTTGGGCAGTGTGCCAATATGGACGCCGTACTTGAGGTAGCCAAAGCACATAACCTTTATGTGATTGAAGACACCGCCCAAGCCATAGGAGCGGATTATACCTTTAAGAATGGTACGGTTAAAAAAGCAGGTACGATTGGCGATGTGGGAACAACGTCTTTTTTCCCATCAAAAAATTTAGGATGTTACGGAGATGGCGGCGCCATATTTACCAATAATGATGAATTGGCACACACCCTTAGAGGGATGGTCAATCACGGGATGTATAAAAGATATTATCATGATGTAATAGGTGTTAATTCTAGACTTGATAGTGTTCAAGCAGCTGTGCTCAGGATTAAATTACCACATTTAGATGAGTATTGTAAAGCCAGACAGAAAGCGGCCGCTTATTATAATGATGGTTTTGCAGTAGCAGATCAAATTATCACTCCTATCATCAACGCTTATACTACTCACGTATTTCATCAGTACACTCTAAGGTTGGTTGGAGTAGATAGAGATGCCTTACATCGGCATTTGTTAGATCAAGGAATACCTAATGCGATTTATTATCCTGTACCATTGCATTTGCAAAAAGCGTATGCCGATGCGCGTTATCGCGAAGAGGATTTTAAGATCACTAATGAATTGGTAGAGACGGTAATTTCTTTACCCATGCATACCGAACTTGAACCAGAACAACAAGACTTTATCATTAAAACTATTTTAGAATTTATAGCTTAACTTTTTATGAGCTAAGCCTTCATAATTAATAAAAAGAATGCAGCAAAAAAATAAAACAATCCTGGTTACAGGAGGACTAGGGTTTATAGGATCTCATACCGTGGTAGAATTACAAAATGAAGGGTATGATGTGCTTATTATCGATGACCTATCGAATTCAAGCATAGAAGTTTTAGATGGAATCACTCAAATTACCAATACGAAACCTAAGTTTTTTCAAATAGACTTAAAAAATAAAGAAGCTGTGGTACAGTTCTTTAAAGAACAAACAGTAGATGGTGTCATTCATTTTGCAGCCTCTAAAGCGGTAGGAGAAAGTGTAGAAGAGCCTTTAAAATACTACGAAAACAATATAAATTCGTTGGTTTATCTTTTACAGGAAATGATAAAAAACAAGATTAATCATTTTATATTTAGTTCTTCTTGTACCGTATATGGTCAAGCCGATAGATTACCAATCACGGAAGAAGCACCTACTAAGCCTGCAGAATCACCTTATGGAAATACCAAGCAAATTGGTGAAGAGATTTTGTCTGATACCAGTAAAGTAACACCACTTAATGCCATTGCATTAAGATATTTTAATCCAATTGGGGCTCATGCCAGTACTAACATAGGTGAATTGCCATTGGGTATTCCTCAGAACTTAATTCCATTTGTTACACAAACCGCAGCTGGTATTCGCCAAGAATTATCTGTATTTGGAGATGATTATCCAACACCAGACGGTACGGCAGTTCGTGATTATATTCATGTGGTTGATTTGGCCAAAGCACATATTGCAGCCTTAGAACGATTATTGGCCTCAAAGAATGTTGAGAAAATGGAATATTTTAATGTAGGAACAGGAAAAGGAAGTTCTGTATTAGAAGTAATCAATGCTTTCGAGAATACAACAGGTGAAAAGCTAAAATATAAAATTGTAGGTAGAAGAGAAGGCGATATTACTGCCGCTTATGCAGATACTACCAAAGCGAACGAAGCACTAGGTTGGAAATCTGAACTCACCTTAGAAGATGGCTTGCAATCTGCTTGGAAATGGCAAATGAAAGTTAATAGTTAATAGTCTGAAGCCCTTAGTCCAAGACATTGGACTTATAAAAGTTGTCATTTCGAGTGTAGTCGAGAAATCTAAAATAATAAATAAAAAGCTTAAAGCGAAGAGTCATTAGTATTAGTCTTGTTATTATAGCACATTAGATCTCACGACCTTAGACTAAAGACTCTCGACTAAAAAATAAAATATGTCAAAAAAAATATTAATAACTGGTGGAGCGGGGTTTATCGGAGCGCATGTAGTTAAACTTTTTGTTAAAAAATACCCTCAGTATGAAATACATAATTTAGATGCCTTAACCTATGCAGGTAATCTAGAGAATATTGAAGATATTGCTCACGCTTCAAACTATAAATTTATTAAAGGCGATATTAAGGATATCGACTTTATCAATAGTTTGTTTGATAAAGAGCGTTATGACGGTGTCATTCATTTGGCTGCAGAGAGCCATGTAGACCGATCTATTTCTAACCCAAATGCGTTTATTGAAACCAATGTGTTAGGCACAGCTAATTTACTCAACGCTTTTAGAGATATTCACCAAGATAATTTTAAAGACAAGCTATTTTACCATGTGTCAACCGATGAGGTTTATGGTTCTTTAGGAGAAACTGGTTTGTTTACAGAAACTACGCCTTATGATCCAAAATCGCCATATTCAGCGTCTAAAGCGGCTTCAGATCATATGGTAAGAGCTTATGGCAATACCTATGATTTACCTTTTGTGATTAGTAATTGCTCTAATAATTATGGATCGTACCAATTTCCAGAGAAATTGATTCCGCTATTTATCCATAATATCAAAAACAATAAAAGTTTACCTGTTTATGGTGACGGTAAGTACACTAGAGATTGGCTATTTGTAGAAGATCATGCTAAGGCCATAGACTTGATTTTTCATCAAGGTAATGTAGGGGAAACGTATAATATTGGTGGATTTAATGAATGGACCAATTTAAACCTTATTCAACTGCTTTGTGAAATGATGGATGAAAAGTTAGATAGACCTAAAGGTACATCTGCTAAGCTCATTACTTTTGTAAAAGATAGGGCAGGGCATGATAGACGATACGCTATAGATGCTACTAAACTTAATAAAACTTTGGGCTGGACCCCGAGCGTGACTTTTGAACAGGGCCTTGATAAAACAGTAGATTGGTATTTAGAAAACCAAGCTTGGTTAGAGAATGTAACTTCTGGCGCCTATCAGGAGTATTATAAAAAAATGTACGAAACCTCTTAAAAATAAGGCCTAAATACCTATTAAGATTAGGTTATTTCGCATAAAATTATTGTAAATTAATTATTTACAACGTATTTTTGAATGACCAAGCCTAATGTGTAAGCCATGAGCTTCATCTTTATTCTTTATGGTATTGCCTTTTTATTTTTAATAAATAAAAAAAGAAAATTAGCGATATGGCTGTTTATGGTAGCCGTTTTAGCTACCATAGCGATGTTTTTGTACCATACAACGTCTTCACTCCATCTCAATTTTTGAATCATGCAAACCCTTAAAATAGTAAATAGTATTTGTATTTTATTGATTTGCTCAATACTTATAGGAGCGTTGTATTTTCAATTCGGATTACATGAAAATCCTTGTCCACTATGTTTGTTACAACGCATGGCAATGATGGCTGTAATTTTCGGATTGGGAATGAATATTTATTTCGGTTTTAAACCACAACATTTCGCACTTATTATTATGGCCGCCTTAGTAGGTCTAACCATGTCTGCTCGTCAGGTGTTGCTTCATATCTGTCCCGTTGATGGTGAACCAACAGGCTACGGATCACCAGTATTTGGGATGCATTTGTATACTTGGGGAGTCTTTATTTTTTTGATGAGTATTTTGGCATCGGCCATTTTTATCATGATTATTCCCAAAATTGAAGCGAAGCCAGAGCTTAAAATTATTGCCTTAGAAAAATTTGCAGTATACTTAACCATAGCCATCATTTTAATCAATATTATAGCTACTTTTTTTGAGTGCCAGCTAGGGCCTTGCTGTGAAAACGGGCCATGCCCTTAACCAATAAATTCAAGAATTTCAATAACTTTTAATAAACTACTTAACCCTTAAAACTTTACAGCATGAAGAATAAGATATTTTTAAAATTAACGATGGTTGTTTTATGTTTAGCAACAACCAATGTTTTTGCACAGGTAAAGAGTGATTTTGATAAAAACACCGATTTTTCTAAGTACAAAACCTATGTGTTTGATGGTTGGCAAAAAAACAGCGACCAAAAACTAAATGATTTCGACAAAAAGAAAATCTTAGAGGCCTTAAAGGCAGAGTTTGATACAAGAGGTCTAACATTAGTAGACAACAATGCCGATGCTCATATTGCGCTCTACATAGTATTAGATAAGAAGACAAGTACCACCGCTTATACCAATTATATGGGAGGCTTAGGTTATGGCCCTCGTTGGGGATGGGGCATGGGAGGCATGGGCATGGGTACTGCCACTACCACTTATAGCGACAATGATTATATAGAAGGAACTCTAGTGGTAGATATGTATGACTCTAGCGATAAAAAATTAGTGTGGCAAGGTGTTTTAACTACAGATGTTAACGAAAAACCAGAAAAGAGAGACAAAACAGTCCCTAAGAAAATAAAGAAGCTAATGAAAAAATTTCCAGTTTCACCTCGATAAAACATAAAAAATCTCACTAATCAATTAACCAAACAGATATGAATTATATTGTTTATAAGGCTTCTAGCAAAAGAAAAACAAAGCTAGTTTTAATTTTATCAATTATACTAATGAGCGGTAGTATGTTGAGTTGTAAAAATGATAAAACTAAATCTACAGAAAACGACTCAAAAAAAGACAGTACCTTGACAAGCACTCCCAAAAAGGCCACCACAGCTTTTGATTATGTAGTAAAAGATATTTTAATACAAAAACCAGATGTTACCAACCATGTAAGGGTTTTTCAAAAGGAAGGTAATAATGGTGAGTATATTTCAATTATCCCTTCATTAGGAAGAGGGGTAGAAGATTATACCGAAAAGTATAAATCTACCATTACCTCTAGTTTAGTAGATGCAGGGTATACTGTTGTGCTAATACAACCACGAGGTATTGGGAAAAGTACTGGTGATTTAACTCCAGGAAGCTTTAGTCTTAAAGATATGGCTCACGATATTAAATCTTGCTTAGATTCTTTAGGGATTACAAAAATTAATTTGGTAGGGCATGCCTTTGGTAATAGAGTGGCGAGAACATATGCAACCATGTATACAGATCATGTAGATAAGTTAATGTTGTTGGCCTGTGGTGGAAACTCGACGCTAGATCCTGAGGCCGAAAAATGCTTGAAAGGATCTTTTGATTTAAACTTACCAGATCAAGAGCGCGTAAAAATGCTAGGTTGTGCCTTTTTTGCCAAAGGAAGCGACCCATCGGTATGGCTACATGGTTGGTATCCTCCATTGGCGATAGCTGAGATGCAAGCGGCTAAAACCATTGACCCTAATTATTTTAAAAAAGCAGGGGGTAAAAAGTTTTTAGTGGTTCAAGCACTAGAAGATTTTGTAGCTCCACCTGATGAAGCGGGTAAGGCCTTACGAGATGCATTACCCAATCAGGTTACCTATAAAGAAGTAGCCCATGTAGGCCACGCTTTAACATCAGAACAGCCTAAAGTTATAGCAGAGTTGATGTTAGATTACTTAAATAGCAAGTAATATTTTTAGTATGTCAAACATATCAATTACGATTTTTTAAATATATTTATTATAACTCTCAATGATAGATGTATAAGATATCCGTATTGAGATTGAATCAATTATAAATAGATGAATATTAAATTACTCTTTTTGGCATTGTGTTTAATAATGACTTCTGTAGTGTTCGCTCAAAACAATACATCTAAACCTGATAAAAAGAAACATAAAAAATCAGGTAAGGTAATTTTTAAAGATTCTTTAGATGGCAAATTTGATGTGAGTAATTTTTTAATGACAGCTAAGGGTTTTGTACCTGTGCCTCAGATAATTACAGAACCAGCATTAGGGCATATTGGTTTGATGTTTACACCAGTATTTATACACCCCAATAAATACCAAGAAAAAGGAAAATACATTCCACCAAATATTACCGCAGGATTTGTTGGTTATACCGCCAATAATACTTGGGGTGTGGGAGCTTTAAGAATGGCATCTTTGCCTAAATATGGTTTAAAATATAAAGTAGGGTTGGCTCATGGAAATATCAATATGGACTTCTATCGGGAGGTACCAGTTTTAGGAGAACAAAAATTTGCTTTTAATTTTAAAACAATAGGTGTATTCGCTTCATTAATGAAAGAAATTGGTAATAGTGATGTCTTTGTAGGATTAGATTATCTTTTTTTAAAAAGTGATTTAACACCTGAATTTGATTTTACAAATCCGCCAGATTTTATAAAAGAGAAAGACCTAGATCACAATTTGAGTAGTGTAGGTATTGAAGCAGAATACGATAAAAGAGATAATGTCTTTACTCCGAATACAGGATGGCATATTATAACAAATTATAGGTTTAATGCCAATTGGACTGGAAGTGACTACGATTACCAGAATTTTAGTTTAGCGATCTTTAAATTTTTACAATTTAAAGAGAATTGGATTAGTGGTTTTAGATTAGAAACCACGATGCAATTTGGTGAGGCGCCATTTTATATGGAGCCTTCTATTAGTTTACGAGGTGTGCCCATGCGTAGATATCAAGGTAATAAAATTTATACGGCAGAAACCGAACAACGCTATGATGTAACCAAAAGGTGGAGTCTGGTTGGTTTTGGTGGGTTGGCCAAGGCTACGCGAGACAATCTTAGTTTTAACGATGCCGATTTAATTTATAATTATGGTACAGGCTTTAGGTATTTAATTGCCAGAAAATTTAAATTAAGAGTTGGTTTAGATGTGGCCTGGTCTAATAACGATTTTGGCTATTATGTTGTATTTGGTTCGGCGTGGAACAATCGAAATTAAAGAGTAATTGAAATGAAAACTTATGGATTAGTCATTTTTTTTGTAGAACTTTACACGACTAAATTAATAAATAGATAAACAATAATTAACAAGATATAAAGTCATGAAAAGAATTTCTTTTTTATTATTTACCATTTTAATTTTAAGCACAAGTAGTATCTTGGCACAAGAAGAAAAACACGATGCGGCTAAAGCGGCCCAGGCCAATAACCCATTGGCCAATATGACGGCGATAAGCTTTCAAAATTATTATATGCCAAAATTAGCAGAGGCACCAGATGAGGCATTTATGAATACTACATGGGTGCGTTTTGCCAAACCTTTTTCAGAGGGTAAACTATTACTAAGAGCCTCAATGCCCTTCTCCTCCTTAGGGATGCCTAATGTAAATGGCGTGGTAAATACCACAAGTGGCTTGGGTGATTTTAATGCGTTTTTATCGTATAATTTTGTATCGAATGCTACGACTACTATGGGTATTGGCCCTTCAATTACCGCCCCTACAGCAACTGATGATGCCTTAGGAACTGGAAAATGGCAAGGAGGATTTGCTTTTGTTGCCTTTGTGGCAAAGTCGCCAATTTTTCAATTTGGAGGTCTCATTACTTGGCAAGCATCTTTTGCTGGAGATGATGATAGAGCCTCTACTAATTTAGGAGCTATCCAGCCGTTTTATTTTTGGCAATTAGGCAAGGGTACTTACTTAAGGGGCGCTCCAATTTGGGTTTTAGACTTCGAAAAGGATGCATTTTCTGTACCCATTGCTTTAGGGATTGGTAAAGTGGTTAAAATGGGTTCAACCATGTTTAATATGTATGTAGAGCCTCAATATTCTATTTATGTAAAAGGCACACAACCCGTTTTTCAAATCTTAACGGGTATTAATTTACAGTTTATGGAGTAGAGACTTATAAATCAAATCTAAATTTAAATCCAGCAAAAACTTGTAAGCCTTGTACTTTGAAATTGGTAAACCTTTGGTAATTCTGGTTGAGTAAATTATTGGCATTGATAAAGGCAGAAAACTTATCATTAATATGGTAAATACCATTTAAATTAACATCAAAATAACTGCCATTGGTAATGCCTTGTGTAAGGCCAACAGGTACAACAGTTAACTCATCTTTTCGGTTGCTTACAAAAAACAATTCAGCTCCAGCACGCCATTTAGGCTTACTGTAATTCGCAATGAGAGTGGCTTTTAAATCTGGTAAATTCCAAGCATAAGTTTCCTTATCCAGAGTATAATTATTGTAAATTACATTACCACCAAACTTAAAAGTTTCTGTAAAATCAACAATAACTTCGGCACTGGCTTGTAGTGTATTGACGTTATCATAAACTACTTGAAATGAATTTCCTGCGGCATAACCTTGATCTAAAGTAATGGTATTGCCATCTGTTTTTGATGGGTTTAGTTTAAACAGCGATTTATCTTCTTCATTACCATAGGCCACTTTAACATTAAAATTGATATTACCGTTGAGTAAACCTTTTAGTCCGCCATAGCCATAATATTGTTGATGTGTACGTTTAATATCTAAAGTAGGTGATACAAAAGGATTGTCTTGAACAAAATGTCGGTAAGAATTTTGGGTTAAATCTCCGGTAACACCACCGAAGGCAATAAGTTGTTCGTCACTTATATTATAAGAGGCCGTTACATTTGGATAGATATAAAACTGGCTTCCCTCATCAGCATTGGTCATGCTAAAATATAATTTAGCACCAATATTTACAGTTAAATTATCTCTTAAAATTTCAAAATTAGGGCTTAAGCCGATATTAAAATAGGTATAATCCAGACTACTAATTTGATTATAATCGTTGTCGAATTTACCGTTTAAGAACTCAAAATTAACATGGGTATAAATCATTTCATCGGCTACTGGAAAATCTACTGTACCGTTGATATAACCATAATTCTCAACACTTTTTCTCTTGTCAGTAAAACGACTTAAGGCTACATTACCATGGTGCACTAAGGCATCAAAAAACTCAATATCTCCATTTAGATAAAATTCAGAATAGGTTTGATTTTCTTCAATAGAGGCTATCACTGGTTTACTAAAGTTTAATTCTTCTGGTACACCGTACCAATTGATAGATTGGCGGTTAAAACCAGAATGAGCTTGCCACTCAAAGTAGCGTTCGGTTTGTTTATAAAATAAATCGGTATTGAGGTTTAAAAAATCGTCATCAAGTAAAACATCCTCAATACCACCTTTAGAAGTATGGAAATTGATATACCCGCCAAAATCATTATAATTAGAAGTGCTGGTATGGGCAAATATTTCTACAATAGCTGTACCGTAACTGCCATAGCCAGCCGATGCAAAATTTTGGTAAAATCGCTCTTTCGGGCCTCTTTGCAAAGCTTTTGGTTTACCTTTAGCAGGCGCAAAAGTAGAAGCTACAGGTACAGATTCTATACTGTATTGAACGTTTTGTTTATGATAAATTTCTATAGAATCAATGCTTGGGCTTGTTTTAATTTTAAAGGCATCAGATACGGTGGGTGAAAACGATTTAGTCACCGTGATTTCTTCTGTTTCTAGTTTTTCTTTCTTTTTCTTTTTTTCTTTTTCTTGCGCCAACGTTGTTCCGCAAAGGCAGATAAAAAATAAAACGATGTAAACTCTTTTTATCATGATACCCATTTATTTTTCGATGATTACAGATGAGTTGGTTTTAGCTTCGTTGGCTTTAATTTTACGAAGTTCTAAATTAGCCTGTTGTGTGAGATCGCTAAAATCTCCAAAATTCTTGCCTATACTTTCAAGAATATAGGTGGCTTGGTAGGCATCTTCCATTTCGTAAAAATTCTTGGCCATTAAAATAAGTCCCTTTGCACCCCAATAGCGATATGAACTATACTCTGCAGCTAATTTTTGCACGGCGACATTAGAAAGTTTGTAATTACCTTCTTGATGCTTAAAAAAGGCATCGTAATAAATAGCTTCTGCTTTAATTTCGCCACTAGCCGATTGCTCTACTTTTTTAAAGGCCTCTTGCGCTCTATTCAAATCTCCAGTTTCAAAGGCAGATCTCGCAATAATTATTTCAGCATCAGATTTAATGTTTTGATCCAGTTTTTCATTTTGAAGTACTAAATCTGCATAACGTACGGCTTCGTCAAAATCTTTTAGCGCATAATTAGATTTCATTAAATTACTTTGGGCAAAGGTTCTATTGGCTTCGGTTTTACTTTCTTTTTCTAGGCTACTAAGTAGCGTTCTGGCATCTTTCCACTGTTCTTCTTGCAGGGCCAATAAGGCTAATTTTTGTAATGCGGTTTCGTAGTAATCGCTAGTGCCTTTACGAGTAACATACTCGTAATGCGATTTAGCTTCGTTTAATCTGTTATCCTTACTCATTGTTTCGCCTAAATAAAAATGAGCAGCTAAAGCATTAACCCCTTGAGGGTATCTGTTTAAATATTTTTTCAAAGATTCTTCGGCCTTTTTAGACTGGTTGGTGTGGTAAAATTGTTCGGCCGAAGCAAACATTGTATTTTCAACTTCTTCATCAGTAATATTTACGATACCTGTATTTTTAACCAGGGCTTCGTACTCATCTACTCTTCCTAAGTCTATATAAATTTGTTTGGCATTTTTAATGGCTTGTTTAGCTTCTTCTGTACGTGGGTATTCATCGACCACTTTTTTATACTTGCTTAATGCCAAGTCATTTTGATCGGTATTGTAATAAATAAGTCCTTGTTTAAGTAATGATTTAGGGGCAAAAGAACTCATTCTATAGTGTTCTATCACATTGTTATAAGCGTTTAGAGCAAGGTCGTTTTGGTTTTTTCTCACATATGAATTACCGAGCTCGTAAAAGGCATCATCACGTAACGTAGATTTTAACTGGATTGCTGTAAAATCGTTTAAGGCCTCAATTTTTTTATCGATATCTCCCATAAATCCATAACAAAGCGCCAATTGTAATTGCGCATAGTCTAAATCGAGATCATTGGCTTCAATGACTTTTTGATATGGTTTTACAGCTTTAAAATAGCTCCCCAAAGCAAAAAAGCAATCGCCTAATCGCAAATAACTATCGTTGAGTTGTTTGGTTAAATTCGGGTTACTTTGTATAAATTCATTAAAATAACCACCAGCAGTACTGTAGTCTTTAAGTTTAAAATGGGTATAGCCAATGTGGTAATAAACCTGTTCAAATTCTTCTGTTGTTTGAGCTTCTGATAGATTTAAAAAAGTGTCGAAGCCGTTTTGAGCTGCACTAAAATCATTAAGCCTGTAATAAGATTCTGCCTGCCAGAATTGAGCTTTGGCATGATATGTACCGTTTGTAGAATGATCTAGCGACATTTGAAAATACTTAACTGCTTCACTATATTGCTCTTCGTTAAACAGTTGCAAGGCATATAAATATGCTACTTTTTGGTAGGTAGCATTATTTTCGCTGGTTTTATGGTTTTGTAGATAGTTTAAAGCGCCTTTGTAGTCATTTGCCGTGATAAAGGCACTAACCAGTAAAGCTTTAATATCTTGGTTATTCGATTGATCTGGATAAGCAGCTAGATATTCTTGAATAACATCGGCAGCCCCTTTGTAAGGATTACCAATATCGTAGCTGAGTTTGGCATAATTAAGCCAA
The DNA here is from genome assembly GCA_030431085.1 of Bacteroidia bacterium. Lineage (GTDB taxonomy): Bacteria > Bacteroidota > Bacteroidia > Flavobacteriales > Flavobacteriaceae > Lutimonas. The sequence continues at coordinate 77 of JAUIJW010000023.1, read as the reverse complement.
GCATCTTTTTTAATATCAAGATCAAAATCCATTTGCTTGGCATTTCTAAAAGCATTTAAGGCCTCTTGTTTTCTTTC
>JAUIJW010000234.1 GCA_030431085.1 Bacteroidia bacterium | reverse complement strand
CGATCATTGTCTTTGGCCCCATGCTTAAAACAATTTTCTATAAATGGTAAAAATAATAAAGGCGGTAGATAAATATCGTCTATATTTCCATGAATATCGATATGCGACTCAACCTTGTCGCCATAACGCAGCTTTTCTAGTTCTAAATAACTGTAAATGTAGTTTATTTCTTTAATGAGGCTTATTCTAGGTTCTTTAACCTCATAAAGTACATATTGCATGATTTCTGATAATTTGAGAACTACTTCAGGTGCATTTGGTGATTTTTCTATTACCAGATAATATAAATTATTCAACGTATTAAAGAAAAAGTGCGGTTGAATTTGACTTTTTAAGAAGTCGAGCTCTGTTTTTAACTGCATTTTTTCAAGCTCTTCATTTTTTCTTTTCTCTGTAATCCAATCATAAGAAAGCTTGATAGTAGCAACCAAAGCAATCACATAAATTTGGCCAATAAATACATCTAAAATGTGGTTAAGATAGAATGGTCCTTTAATATTTTCTGCTTCGGGCCAAATATTATGCGTTACAAAAGTATAGATTAATGCGGTTCTGATCAAGTAAATGACAGAAAGCGATATCAATAACAATAAGATAAATTGCCAATACCTTTTTTTAACCAAAAAATGAGGTATAAGGTAATATATCACAAAATAGGTTATAATTATATTGAGAGGAAATTCTACTAAATTAGATTTGAATGAGTACAAAAAATCATCAAAAAAACTACCCCATCTAATAAAGTTGAACAAAAAATAACTTATCCAGAATACAATATGGTATTTTATAGGAATTTTAAATTTTGAAGTAAGAGATTTAAACATAAAAATTCTAATTCTTGGCAAATCTAGAGTAATTTTATCAATTAACAACGTGGCCTTTAATGATTACTCCTTACAACAGTGACAAGTGTTGTTTTTTAATAAATCTTTTATCATTGTTGTTAAACTCTAAAAGCATGCGCTTCGTCGATAGTTATTTTTTTTGTACGTTAATCAAAGTAATTTGTTGATGTATCTAGGTGTTTGGTATAATTAATTTAATAAAACCTTACTAATAACCTAGTTTCGAAAGATAAATTGCAAAATTAATTATCAAACAATTGTACAAATTATGGTTTGGTCGTACTGTCTTTTCAAGTGTTATCCTAAATAAATTTTCAAACTCTTAAGATAGGGGGTAATAACTTTAGGTAATACATATTATACAAATTTGAAACTGTAGATTGTGGTACTTTTTATAAAGAGTTGATGATATTTTTCAAAAGAAATACTAACCAATTCTTTAGAGATAGAAAGGTGGGCTACTAATTAATACTAAAGAGACACGAGCCCTCAATTGAGTTCACTTTGATGGTAATTGTTTTAATTGCTAAAAGTAATAATAAACTTAAAATTTTGATAAGTAGTAAAGTATGATCTAATTAAATCGATTATACAATAATTTTGATCTAAATTAATCGATATTTGATTTCTATTGTAAATATTCTGTCATTTGTCGAATTTTTTTTAATTATAGTGAAAATTGATAGATTTTTGAATCAAATTCTAATTTTGTAATGATTAGATTTAATAACCATAAGCATTATTCCTAATGAAAGTTAATTTAAAACACACAGAAGCCGGTAAATTCGAAGAAACTAGATATGAAAAAATTCATAATGTTATTTTTAATAACTCGAATGAAGCTTCGGTAAAAGTAGCCCATGAAATCGCAGATTTAATCAAACAAAAACAACAAGAGAAAAAGCAATGTGTTTTAGGTTTGGCCACTGGGTCTTCTCCAATAAAAGTATATGAAGAATTGGTGAGATTACACAAAGAAGAAGGGTTAAGTTTTCAAAATGTAGTAACTTTTAATTTAGATGAGTATTATCCTATGGAAAAGGAAAATACACAAAGTTATTACTACTTTATGCATGAACACCTATTTAATCATGTAGATATTTTACCAGAAAATGTGCATGTACCAAGTGGTACGGTTAAGGCTGATGAAATTCATCAGTACTGTATAGATTACGAATTAAAAATAAAAGAAGCAGGTGGTTTAGACTTTCAGCTACTGGGTATTGGTAGAACTGGACATATTGGATTTAATGAACCAGGGTCTCACTACAATTCTGGCACTAGAAACATTACCCTAGATTATATTACTAGAGTAGATGCTGCACCAGCTTTTTTAGGTATAGATAACGTGCCCAAAGTAGCCATTACTATGGGAATTAGCACCATCCGTAAAGCCAAAAGAATAGTATTGCTAGCATGGGGTATCAATAAGGCCTCTGTAATTAGAGAAACCATTGAGGGTGAAATTTCATCTGAGGTGCCAGCAACTTATTTACAAAATCACGATAATGTTACATTTGTATTAGATCAAGAGGCTGCATCAGATTTAACGAGAATTAAAACACCTTGGCTGGTTAGAAATTGTATCTGGACCGAAGAACTTACCTTAAAAGCAGTAACTTGGTTAAGTGGTATGTTGAATAAATCGGTATTAAAAATTACCGATAAAGATTATAATAATAACGGAATGTCTAGCTTATTGGTAGAACAAGGTTCTGCTTATAATTTAAACATTAAAATGTTTAATACATTACAACATACTATTACCGGATGGCCAGGTGGAAAACCCAATGCAGACGATACGAATAGACCTGAAAGAAATACACCCGCTCGTAAAAGAGTAATTATTTTTAGTCCGCACCCAGATGATGATGTCATTTCTATGGGAGGTACTTTTGATCGATTGGTAGAGCAGGGGCACGACGTGCATATTGCTTATCAAACTTCAGGTAATATTGCCGTTGCTGATGCGGAGGCTCTAAAATTTGCAGAGGTGGCTCTAGACCTTAATCCAAATGATGAGATTTCAAAAAAAATCATTAGCGATTTAAGCGTTAAAAAAGAAAACGAAATAGATACACCAGAAGTAAGACAACTTAAAGGTTTAATTAGAAGAAAAGAGTCTATTGCTGCGACGAGGTATTTAAGTTTGCCAGATGAAAATGTTCACTTTTTAGATTTACCTTTTTACGAAACAGGTAAAATCAAAAAGAATAAATTGGGTGAAGCCGATATTAAAATCATGAAAGATATTATT
>JAUIJW010000022.1 GCA_030431085.1 Bacteroidia bacterium | reverse complement strand
GTATTCGTACTTAGGGCTTCTGATAAAGCTACAACTTTTAGAGGGACGTTTGTACCGCCAGTATCATTATGACCTTCAACCCAGAGTTTATGCACTGGTGAAAAATTACTTCTCCCTATACCAACTCTTCCATCGTAATACGCTATTTCTGGAGTATCTCCATCTACAAACTTACCTGCGCCAGAGTTTTCTGTCCAATCTGTACCGTTATAATTCCAAATAGTATTGGTATCTAAATCGTAAACCTGCAAACCTGCGGCAGGTGTAGCGATGGCTTCACGTTGCGCAGTGGTCATTCTTGGCATTAAAAACCCTTTATCTGTTGCAGAAACATCTAATGCGGCCGAACCGTCTGGAGTAGTGGTTCCAATCCCAACTTGTGCATATCCTGTGGCAACTACAAATAAAGTCACCATTAATAATTGTATTTTTTTTATCATCATTTTTATTTTATTCTATAATTACTTTTTTCACCCCTTTTCTTCCTTCACTTTCAAACTGAAGGAAATAAACACCACTGTTCAAACCATTACGAGTCAATACTCCTACATGGTTAGACAATTTCACATCTTGATAATTTCTAATGGTTCTCCCCATGATATCGTACAGTGTAACATTTAAATCTTTAAGTTCTAAAGAAGACGTAAACCTGATATCATCACCACTCGTTACCGGATTGGAAATTAATTGAATACCCCTATCTGCAAACAAGCCATCAACAGAGAGTACTGCCTGGCGGTCTAAACCAATTGTTATTTGAGAGTATCCGCTTAAGTTCACCTCGCTAGTAGGGCCTGTACTTACAGTACCGTTATCTTCATCTCCAGAGACAACACTGGTTTGGGGTGCCGTTAACAAATCCCAAGTGCCTGATTGATACCCAACTATCGTTAAACCATTAACAGATGCACCATTATCGTTTACAAAATTTGCAATATCACTAGAAGGGTTCCATCCTAGGGTTATTGTGGCTGTTCCATTAAGTTCCCAATATTCTTTATCAGTTACGGCTAGCACATCACCTCCCAAACTTCCGCCATTTGGAGCAGATTGCTTGTAAGAGGCCGTTATTGGTGTGGAATGATTGGCAACAACTGGAGCATAGTTACCGTTATCACCAATTGGTAATTTGGTAACACCCGTACCTAAAGCTGTTACAACTCCGTCAACAAATTCTTGAGATGACCCCCAACTGTTACCAGAATCTAATTGGAAACTACCTAAATCTTCAACAGTAACAATAGTATTACTTGTGGTAAAAACTGTATTGTTTTTTACATAAAAACTTCCCCCATCCGCAATATGCAATTGCTGGGCATAGCCGAAGTTTATAAAGGCTATGGCGAAAAGTAGCAGTAAAACTGAATGAAATTTAGAATCTTGAGTAATTTTTTGTTTCATAAGCATTTGTTTTTAACAAATTTAACAAAAAAATACTATAACTATTTCTTCTTGTGATATAGAATCTTTAATATAATTTGAACTAATACTAAAAGCCCTGAAATAAGATTCGCTAAAATGACAGAAATACTATCAATAAGTAACCCGTAAAAAAACCAACAAATAATACCTATAAACAAAACCATAAACATGGTAAGAGAAACACCATCGACTGATTTTGTTTTCCATGATTTATATACCTGTGGCACAAAACCAGACGTCGTTAAGACGGCAGCAACCATGCCAATAATTTCTACGTTAAATGTCATTATCAACCTACTATGTTCACAATTTTACCAGGTATCACAATTACTTTTTTAGGGGCCCTTCCATCGAGCTGTTGTATTGTTTTTTCATGCGCCATCACCTCTTTTTCTATGTCTTCTTTAGATAAGTCTAAAGATAGATCCATGGTAAATCGCATTTTACCATTAAATGATATGGGGTATGTTTTTGTACTTTCAATTAAGTTTTTAGGATCAAATACTGGAAACTCAGCTGTAGCTATAGAGTTATCATGTCCAAGTTTACACCATAATTCTTCTGCAATATGTGGTGCATAAGGAGAAATTAAAACCGCTAATGGTTCTAAAATAGCGCGTTTATTACATTTTTGAGCGGTTAATTCATTTACAGCAATCATAAAAGAACTTACCGATGTATTAAAAGAAAAATTAGCAATATCATCATCTACCTTTTTAATGGTTTTATGCAGTGTTTTTAGCTCTTCTTTGGTTGGCACCTCATCAGAGACAGAAAACTCATCATTCTTAATATATAATTTCCATAACTTTTTCAAAAATGAATGTACGCCCGTAATACCAGCTGTATTCCAAGGTTTTGCTTGCTCTAACGGACCTAAAAACATCTCGTATAAACGCAAAGTATCGGCACCATATGTTTCACAAATATCATCGGGGTTGACCACATTATATTTAGATTTCGACATTTTTTCAACTTCACGAGACACTTTAAAAGCACCTTCTTCTTTGATAAACTCAGCCTCTTTAAATTCTGGTCTCCAATTTTTAAAGGCTTCAATATCTAATTCGTTCGATGCATTTACAAATGATACATCTGCATGAATTGGCTGCACTTTTTGACTATTAACTAATCCAGAGGAAATAAATTTATTTTCACCTTCCAATCTGTAAACAAAAGCGCTTGTTCCAAGAATCATCCCTTGATTGATAAGCTTTTTCGCAAATTCATCTACAGGCACTAAACCTCTATCATATAAAAATTTTTGCCAAAAACGAGCATATAATAAATGGCCGGTAGCGTGTTCGCTCCCACCAATATACAAATCAACATCTCTCCAATAATTTAAAGCGCTCTTACTGGCCAACTCCGTACTATTATTGGCATCCATATAACGGTTAAAATACCAAGAGCTTCCTGCCCACCCTGGCATGGTATTTAATTCTAATGGAAATACATTTTCATGATCTATTAAATCATTGTCAACCACGTTATTTGTACGACAATCCCAAGCCCAAACAGTGGCATTACCTAAAGGTGGTTTTCCATCTTCGGTTGGCAAATATTTTTCAACTTCTGGTAAGGTCATTGGTAAATGCTTGACATTAATCATTTGTGGTAGACCATTTTTATAATAAACTGGAAAAGGCTCTCCCCAATAACGCTGACGCGAAAAAACGGCATCACGTAAACGGTAATTGATCTTACCTTTACCAACACCTCTTTGTTCTAATTCGAAAATTGCACGTTTAATTGCTTTTTTAGCTGGCAATCCATTTAAAAAATCTGAATTAGAAATCACAGCATTTTTATCGGCATAGGCTTCGTTTGAAATATCAATGTCTTGGAAAATATTAGGAATATCTATATCAAAATGCTTAGCAAAATCATAATCTCGTTGATCACCGCAGGGCACTGCCATTACTGCCCCAGTACCATAACCTGCCAATACGTAATCTCCAATCCAAATAGGAATTGGTTTTCCTGTAAAAGGATGTATGGCATAGGCTCCAGTAAACTGACCAGAAATGGTTTTTACATCGGCCATCCTTTCTCGTTCGCTACGCTTAGCGGTGGCTTCTATATAGTTTAAAACGGCTTCTTTATACTCTTCTGTTGTAATTTTAGCGACCAATTCATGCTCTGGTGCTAGTGTCATAAACGATACTCCAAAAATAGTATCCGGTCTCGTAGTAAAAACTTCAATACCATCAACATGCTCTTCTGCGTGTACATCACCTTCAGCTGCCATCACTTTAAAAGTTACCGATGCCCCTTCCGATTTACCTATCCAATTTATCTGGGAATCTTTTAATGGCTGAGGCCAATCTATCGTATTTAAGCCATCTAGCAAACGTTGTGCATAGGCCGTAATACGCATACTCCATTGCTTCATCTTTTTACGAACTACAGGATATCCACCTCGTTCAGAAACACCATTAACAATTTCATCATTCGCTAAAACTGTACCTAGTTTAGGGCACCAATTCACCTCTGTTTCAGAGAGGTAGGTAAGCCTATATTTTGCTAAAATTTCTTGCTGTTCTGTATCGGTAAATCGTTGCCAATCTTCTGCTAAAAACTCAATAACATCGTCATCACAGGCTGCGTCTACATTTGTATTGCCTTCTTTTTCAAACAAAGTAACCAAGTCTGAAATAGGCTTTGCTTTATTATCTTTTTTACAGTAAAAAGACTCGAATAACTGTATAAAAATCCACTGTGTCCATTTATAATATTGAGGATCAGAAGTACGTACTTCCCTACTCCAATCGAATGAAAATCCTATTTGATCTAGCTGACGACGATAGGTTCTAATATTCTCCTCTGTTGTTTTGGCTGGATGTTGCCCCGTTTGAATGGCATATTGTTCTGCTGGCAAGCCAAAGGAGTCATACCCTTGAGGATGCAATACGTTAAACCCTTTGTGGCGTTTATAACGCGCATATATATCTGATGCAATATAACCTAGCGGATGTCCAACATGTAGACCCGCTCCACTAGGATAAGGAAACATATCTAACACATAAAACTTAGGCTTGTTACTATTATTTTCGGCTTTAAATGTTTGGTTTTCACTCCAAAAATTTTGCCATTTCTTTTCAATTTCGTTAAAGTAATATTTCATCGTTCAGCTTTATAAAACTTATTGTTGACACAAGTGTGCAAAGGTAAACTTTAAAGCACAAAGTGCAAAGTTGCTTAAACTTAAGTTCACATAAAAAATTAACCTGTGTCATTAATAATTTATACCTTTAAACACTGAAAAACCAAAATCACATGAAATTTCCCCTCAAAATCATAGTGATCTTTTTGATGCTATGTGCTTGTCAAACTAAAACACCTGTTGACCTTATTGTTGTCAATGCGAATATCTATACTGTTAATGACAGTTTTGATATCGCTCATGCTTTTGCCATAGATAAGGGAAAATTTATCGACGTAGGTAGTACCGAACATATTCTGGATTTGTATAATTCTCCAGAAATTATAGATGCTAATCAAAAAACCATTGTACCAGGTTTAATAGACGGTCATTGTCACTTTTACGGTTTAGGATTGTCTATGCAAATTGTAGATTTAGCAGAAACGAAAAGCTTTGACGAAGTGATTGAAAGGGTTGTTACTTTTCAAAAGAAACATCGTAGTAAATTCATTCGTGGTAGAGGCTGGGATCAAAACGACTGGTCGTCAAAAGAATTTCCAACCAATGAAAAACTCAACCGATTATTCCCTAAAACACCAGTAGCTCTTGAAAGGATTGACGGTCATGCTTTACTTGTTAATCAAGCGGCTCTTGATTTAGCCAAAATTCCTAGAGATACTGTAATTAAGGGTGGAGAAATCATTACCAAAAACGACAAACCAACAGGTGTATTGATTGATAACGCTTGTATTTTAATAGAAAAAATATACCCTAAAATAAGTCAAACGCATCAAGAAAATGCCCTAAAGTTAGCCAATGATTACTGTCTATCTATGGGTTTAACTACGGTTGATGATGCTGGATTAGATAGAGATGTTATTGACTTGATTGATACTTTACAGAGTAGGCAACAAATTCAAATAAGAGTTTACGCTATGATTTCTGCCAATAAAAAAAATATAGAATATTATCTCGATAAAGGAATTTATAAAACTGATAAACTTAATGTTCGTTCTTTTAAAGTTTATGGAGATGGTGCTCTAGGCTCTAGAGGGGCTATGTTAAAAAAAGAATATTCAGATCGAGAGGATCATTTGGGTGCCTTGGTTACACAGCCAGACATTTTACTTATTATGGCTAAAACCTTAGCTAAATCGGATTTTCAAATGAATACACATGCTATTGGCGATTCTGCCAATGCCCTCATTTTAAACACATACACCAAAGCACTAAAAAGTAAAACAAATAAGCGATGGCGTATAGAACACGCTCAAATTTTAGACAGCATAGATTTTGCTTATTTTACCGAAATTATTCCATCGGTTCAACCTACCCATGCCACCAGCGATATGTATTGGCTTGAAGACAGAATAGGTAGAGAAAGAATGAGAGGAGCTTACGCCTACAAAAAATTATTAGACGTTAACACTAGAATTGTATTGGGTACAGATTTTCCTGTAGAAAAAGTGAATCCGATGTATACATTCTATGCTGCCATTGCGCGCAAAGACTTAAATGGATATCCCGAAAGTGGATTTCAAATGAATAATGCCCTAACTAGACCTGAAGCTCTTAAAGGAATGACCATTTGGCCTGCATATGCTAATTTTGAAGAAAATGAGAAAGGTAGCATTGAAGCAGGTAAGCTCGCAGACTTTGTAATTTTAGACAGTAATATTATGGAAATTGAGGCTAAAGAAATTCCTAAAACAAAAGTAATTAACACTTATATTGGTGGTGAAAAAGTTTATTAAAATTAAGGCCATTTAATGGGTAATTTAACTCTTGTTCTATCCCAACCTAAAATAAAATCTACATGTTCTGATTTCTTTTTAAAGGCAATGGAAAAAGCTTCTAACACTTCTGCATGCTTTACTTTAGCTCGAACTCTGGCCACATCAAACTTTTCATTATAATCATAAGCACCCCAACCATCTAATTGAGAGTTAAGAATGATAATCCATTCTTTTTCTTGAGGAATAGCATATAAGGTATAGGTTCCTTTTTTAATGGGTTGGTCACCAAAAATAACATCTTGATAAAAACTAATCTCTGTAGACTCGTTGGCACCCACACGCCAAACTTTATTGTAAGGTATAAGGTCTCCAAATATTTTTCTACCATTTTTCTGAGGCCTACCATACAACACCTTAATCTTTGGCGGCGAGATCTTATTAACACGATAATATACAATATCGTGCGGACTCTTATCTAGCTCATTAAAATCTTGAGCACTAAGCTCTAGACTAAAAAAACTCGTAAAACATAATCCTAAAAATAGAAGAAAGTATTTTGATTTCAAGACTTTAAATTTTTGCCAATAATTCTGTATTCATTTTCAACGGTATGTCTACCCTAGTTGTATCCCAAGCTAAAACCATAATGGTATTATCATAGCTTTGTTTAAATCCTATTGAAAATACTTCAAGCGGTTCCATTTTTTTAACAGGCACTTTAATTCTTGCTACATCTTTTGATTGATCGTAAAAGAAAGAGCCCCAAGTATCTGTATTGGAATTTAAAATGATCGTCCACTCTTTTTCACCAGGTATGGTATGTAAAATGTAAGTTCCTGGTTTTATAACTTTATTTCCAAATTTTATTGCCGTGTAAAACTTAACTTCGGTGGCCTCGTTAGCTCCTGTTCTCCAAATTTTACCATAAGGTACTTGCTCACCAAACACTTGGTTGGTTGTTTTTTGGGGTCGTCCGTAAACCACCTTTACCAAAGGCTTTTCTAATTTATTTTGACGCAAATAAGATATATCTGTAGGATTTTTATCTAATTGATCAAACTTTTGTGAAGTTACTAATTGGGTATAAAATAAAGCCATAAAACATACGGCAGTAAAATAAATCTTTTTCATAGCATTGAATAATTTATCGATTTTACTCGCTTGATATAAACGTAATTTCTGACGTTTTATTATTTATATTCAATAATATTTATTGAAATTTGCGATAACCAAAACAATAATTACAACTTGAATACCAAATTAGATTTTCAAAATAATACGTCTATACTACTTTTTTTAGGACTATCCTTACTTATTGATTTACAGTTATTTTCACAAGAAAAACATCCCCTTAACTCAAAAGATAGCCTTGTTGACAAAAGTAGCTTTGCCCTACAGGTAAATTATGAGTTTGGCCCCATTGGCGAGACTACACAAGAGGTTAATTTTACAGACTATAATGCATTTCACATCATTGCCTCATGGAAAGAAAGATCTCAGAACATCTACGCTCATCTATATAGAAATCCACGCTATGGCGTAGGCTTTTATTCAGGTTATATTCATAATGAAATCTATGGTAATCCTATGGCCATTTACGGCTTCTATGAAATTCCCTTTCATAGAAAAAAAAGCAAGTGGCTTTGGGTCTATAATATTGGCCTAGGACTAGGATTCAATTTCAAACATTATGACCCCCTAAGTAATCCTCATAATGAAATAATCGGGTCTAATAGAAATTTTTATGTATCGTTTAATTTTGAAGGTAAATACAGCTTCACTCCTCATTGGTATGGTGGCTTTGGTGTGGGCCTCAAACATTTTTCTAATGGTAAGATGTTTTTACCTAATAAAGGTATGAACTTTGTACCTATTACCCTATCCTTAGGCTATCAATTTCATCCTAATACGTTTGAAAGCATAAAGCCCCAACAGACCTTAGCATTTAAACCTTTTAATATCTTTCAAGTATATGGCGCCATTGGTCATCGTAATTACACTTACAGTCAAGGCAACTATTTTAAATCAACCCTTTCACTAGGGTATTTAAGACAGTTTTCTTACAAATTTAGAGTTGGTGCCGGTATCGAAGGGTTCTACTCCGCTGGTTCTCTTAAAAGAAACCAAACTGATAAATCAGACTTTAATAAAATGTTTAGTTATGGTGTGGTAGGCTTGTTTGAATGGGTAATCACAGATAGGCTTTATATGCCACTAAATGTGGGATATCATATCAATCGAAATGTAGAAAATGACGAAAGTAAGGTATATAAAAGAATTGGCGCACGTTACTTATTTGGTAAAAACAAGAAACTATTTGCTGGTGTGAGTTTAAAAGTTACAGAAACAAGGTCTGATTATATTGAGTGGACTCTTGGCTACACCTTTAAAAAAGATCAAAACAAGTACTTAACGACACACTGATTTTAAATCAATTATAAATCTAACCGCTAAAATTCTCACAATAATACCTTATTTTTGTGTGATTAAAATTAGCAAACATGAAAATACTAATCGTAGAAGATGAGCTAGAGCTATTACAAACCACTAGTAAATATTTACAAAAAGAAGATTTTGTTTGCGAAAAAGCAACAACTTATTTTGAGGCAGAAGATAAGTTCATCAGCTACAAATACGATATTGTAATTTTAGATATTACGCTACCGGATGGCAATGGTCTTGATTTATTAAAAACCATAAAAAAAAGTAGTCCAGAAACAGGTGTATTAATTGTATCGGCAAAAAACTCACTCGATGATAAATTAATGGGGCTAGATTTAGGCGCAGACGACTATATTACCAAACCATTCCATTTAGCCGAGTTGAACTCTAGAATAAACTCTATCATTAGACGTAGAAAATTTGAAGGCAGTGAAAATATAAAGTTTCACGAAATAGAAATTAACCCTGAGGCTAAAACCGTTTTCGTTGATAGTCAACCTGTAGATCTTACTAAAAAGGAGTACTTTTTACTTCTTTATTTTATCACCAATAAAAATAGAGTATTAACCAAAGAAGCCATTGCAGAGCATCTTTGGGGAGATAATATTGATCTCGTAGATAATTTCGACTTTATTTATACCCATATGAGGAATTTACGTAAAAAGCTTAAGAAAATGGGAGCCAATGACTACCTCCAAACCATCTATGGCCTAGGATATAAATTTGGTGATTAATGCGTTTAATACAGCAAACAAAAAAAACCTATGTTCTATTTTCAATAGTCATTTTCATTGTGTCTAGTATTGTTATTTATTTCTCACTAAAAACAATACTAGATAAACGACAAGACGAAAAATTACTTTGGGACAAAGATTTAATTGCCCAAAAAATAAAGTACGAATACCCTCTACCTATTTTCGATGTAGAAGACTTTGAAAGCACAACACCCATCAGAGACACCCTTTACTTTAAAGATACTCTAATCTACCAATTGATTAATGGTGTAGAGAAATACGAAACCTATAGGCAACTTACTTCTATTGAAACCCTACACAACAAAACCTATAAAATAATAACTCGAAGCTCTAAGGTAAGAAACCGAGATTTCTTTATAACCATTGTACTCTCAGTTGGGATTGTCATTATTTTGCTCATTGCTGCCATATATACCGTTAATACTATATTAATGAACTATGCCTGGCTGCCTTTTTATGAAAACATAGAAATTCTAAAAGGCTTTTCAATAGAGAAAAACGAACCCATTGCACTACGGGGATCAAATGTTGAAGAATTTCAAGAGCTCAACCAATCTATAGAAAAATTAACAGGTAAATTAAGTTCAGACTTTAGAAATTTAAAAGAGTTTACAGAAAATGCCTCGCATGAAATGCAAACACCCTTAGCTATCATGCAAACCAAAGCCGAGTATTTATTACAATCCGATAATTTAAAAAGAAGTCAAATCCAACAAATAAAAGCCATTTACATTGCTTCAAAAAGATTATCTAAACTCAATAAAACACTATTACTACTTTCTAAAATTGAAAATGAGCAATTTACAGATAAGGAAGATATTTTCATTAATGATGTGATTGAAAAACATTTGGAATTATTAGAAGATTTCATCGAAAATAAAAAAATTACTGTTGAAAAGAACTTTGCCAAAGAACCAAAAATTAAAGCCAACACATTACTATTTGATATGGTAATTTCTAACTTAATTGGCAATGCTATTAAACATAATATCGAAAAAGGCTCTATTGCAGTAGTCACATCAGATTTATTTGTAAGTTTTACCAATACTGGATTACCTCCTAATATCCCTTCAGATTCGTTATTCGAAAGATTTAGAAAAGATAGCAAATCTGCAGATTCTTTTGGACTTGGCTTAGCCATTGTTAAAAAAGTTTGCGAAACAAACAATTGGCAGATCAACCACACTTACATTGATAATCAGCACAATATCACCATCTATTTTTAAATGCCGAATATCTTGGTAAAACATTAACATTTTAAAAGTAATTTCTTCAGATTCTCTTCAGAAACTCCCCATACATTTGCCCCTGAAAAATCGTGATAATTATCTCTGAATTTTCCGTCTCAGAACGTTCAAAATCCAATCTAGATACTGAGATGAATAGATTAGACTTTTAGTTACAATTACACTTTTTATCTTAATTAATATATTTTGAGGGGAATAGTATTAAACTAAGATAAAATCGCAAATACTATGAATCATTAAGCTATGAATTAGTATTGCAGAAGAAAGTCCTTATCACCTTTTTGATAAGGACTTTTTTAAGAAAAATTTAGTTTTTTTCTAAGAAAAAATTCTAAGTTTTATCATTACATTTGCAGCGCTGTTAGCACAACTGACAGCACTGTTCAAAATACTTAAAATGAACAAGAGTAATTTCTGATTTTTTTAGAATTACGTTTTTTTATTTTACACTTATTTTTTTGAGGGGAATTATAAGTAGGTAAAATAAAATGATGCAAATAACATGAAATATTAAGCTATTTTAATTTGCGTATAGCCCATTAGGTAATCTAATGGGCTTTTTTTATCGATAAATAAGCAAATTCTCAAAACTTCAGAATTACTTCAGAATTCAAATCTATATTTATCTAAGCTTTGTACTGTTTATTTTTTTCAGTGCAATAGTTTTATTTTTTCTAAACAATTTAGTGATTTTAAAAGTTAAAATCACCAGTAATATTAAACTGAGGGGAATAATGTTACTATAAAGATTTTGACTTGCTGCAAATACTACAAATATTAAGCTATTTTATTTGCACTTAAAAAAACCTATTGCATTTATAATGCGATAGGTTTTTTCTTTTAAATACACCCCTCACAACATCAACAAAATGTTGATAACTTCAAACTTTAATTACACTTATAAAGCCCCTATAACTAGTGGTTTTATTATATTTGTACGTTTAAGAATTTGAGATAAAAAGACAATAGAAAATATGAGCGAAGAACAGAAAAAAAATAATTATTCTGCAGATAGCATTCAGGCCCTTGAAGGCATGGAGCATGTGCGTATGCGCCCTTCGATGTACATTGGAGATGTAAGCTCAAGAGGATTGCATCATCTAGTATACGAAGTGGTTGATAACTCTATTGATGAGGCCATGGGTGGTCATTGTGATAAAATCGACGTCACAATTAATGAAGACAACTCTATCACCGTACAAGACAATGGTAGAGGAATTCCTGTTGGCACACATAAAAAAGAAGGTGTATCTGCCCTAGAAGTTGTTATGACTAAGATTGGAGCAGGTGGTAAGTTTGATAAAGATTCTTATAAAGTTTCTGGTGGTTTGCATGGTGTTGGTGTTTCTGTAGTAAATGCCTTATCTAATCAACTAAAAGCTACGGTGCACAGAGAAGGTAAAATCTGGCAACAAGAATATGAAAAGGGAAAAACTCTTTATCCTGTTAAAGTTATCGGTGAATCTGACATTACAGGCACTGAAGTGACATTTTACCCAGACGACACCATTTTTCAAACAGAAATAGTTTTTAGTTACGACACACTATCGGCAAGATTACGTGAACTCGCCTACCTTAATCAAGGAGTGAGAATATCTATTACAGATAAAAGAAGAAAAGATGATGAAGGTAATTATATCCATGAAGAGTATTTCAGTAAAGAAGGCTTAAAAGAGTTTATCAAATATCTTGATGCTACACGCGAACAACTTACTGCTGAAGTGATTAGCATGGAGGGTGAAAAAAATGATATTCCTGTAGAAGTGGCCATGGTATACAACACTTCTTACACAGAAAATTTGCACTCTTATGTTAACAACATTAATACTCATGAAGGGGGGACTCATCTTTCTGGTTTTAGAAGAGGATTAACACATACCCTGAAGAAATATGCAGAATCTTCTGGCATGCTAAGTAAATTGAAGTTTGATATTTCTGGTGATGACTTTAGAGAAGGTTTAACCGCCATTGTTTCTGTAAAAGTAGCCGAACCTCAGTTTGAAGGTCAAACCAAGACCAAACTTGGCAATAGAGAAGTCTCTTCGGCTGTAAGCCAAGCGGTATCTGAAATGTTAACCAATTACTTGGAAGAACATCCAGATGATGCCAAAATCATCGTGCAAAAAGTAATTTTAGCCGCGCAAGCACGTCATGCAGCTTCTAAAGCACGTGAAATGGTGCAGCGTAAAACAGTAATGTCTGGAGGTGGTTTGCCCGGAAAACTATCAGATTGTGCTTGGAGTGATCCTGAAAAATGTGAAATTTTCTTAGTTGAGGGAGACTCCGCAGGCGGTACTGCCAAGCAAGGTAGAGATCGTAATTTTCAAGCCATTTTACCTTTAAGAGGTAAAATTCTAAACGTAGAAAAAGCCATGCAGCATAAAGTCTTCGAGAATGAAGAAATTAAGAGCATGTACACCGCATTAGGAGTAACCATTGGTACCGAAGATGATCCACGGGAGTTGAATTTAAGTAAACTTAGGTATCATAAAATTGTAATTATGTGTGATGCCGACGTTGATGGTAGCCATATTGCAACCTTAATACTTACCTTCTTTTTCCGTTATATGCGTGAGTTAATAGAAAATGGTAATATTTATATTGCTGCACCACCGCTATACCTAATTAAAAAAGGTGCCAAAAAAGAATATGCTTGGAATGATACCGATCGCGATGCTATTTTAGAGAAATTTGGTGGTGGCACCATTCAAAGATATAAAGGTCTTGGTGAAATGAATGCTGAACAATTGTGGGATACGACAATGAACCCCGACTTTAGAACCATGCGTCAAGTTTCTGTAGATAATGCCACAGAGGCAGATCGTGTATTCTCTATGCTTATGGGTGACGATGTACCACCAAGAAGAGAATTTATTGAGAAAAATGCCGTTTACGCAAATATTGACATTTAATTAAAATTATATAAAATGAAAGTAACCATTGTAGGCGCAGGAGCCGTTGGAGCTAGTTGCGCAGAGTACATTGCTATTAAAAACTTTGCTTCAGAAGTTGTCATAGTAGACATTAAAGAAAATTATGCAGAAGGTAAAGCTATGGATTTGATGCAAACGGCATCGTTAAATGGCTTTGACACCAAAATTGTGGGCAGCACTAATGATTATAGTAAAACAGCCAATAGCGATATCGCTGTAATCACTAGTGGTATACCTAGAAAACCTGGTATGACTAGAGAGGAATTAATTGGTATTAATGCAGGTATCGTAAAAACTGTATCTCAAAGCATACTTGAACATTCTCCAAATGTAATTTTTGTTGTGGTGAGTAACCCTATGGATACCATGACTTATTTGGTGCACAAATCAACCAACTTACCTAAAAATAGAATCATTGGTATGGGCGGGGCTCTAGATAGTGCTAGATTCAAATACAGATTAAGTGAAGCCTTAGAATGCCCTGCCTCTGATGTTAATGGTATGGTTATTGGCGGTCATAGCGATACAGGAATGATTCCTCTTACAAGATTAGCCGTTAGAAACAGTATCCCCGTAAGCAAATTCTTATCAACAGAACGGTTGAATGAAGTAGCCGAAGCTACAAAAGTTGGCGGCGCTACTCTAACGAAGATGTTAGGCACAAGCGCATGGTATGCACCTGGTGCTGCAGTATCTTCTATGGTTCAGGCTATTGCTTGTGATCAGAAAAAAATGTTTCCTTGTTCAGCCCTACTAGAAGGTGAATATGATCTAGAAGATATTTCTATTGGAGTACCATGTATTATAGGAAAAGATGGAATTGAAAAAATAGTAGCCATTGATCTTAGTGATCAAGAAAAAAATAAATTACAAGAAAGTGCCGCTGCTGTTAAGAAAACAAATGGGCTGCTTGATATTTAACCTCTAATAAAAATAACCTTTAAATAGAAGCTCCTTTTTTATTTATTGAGAAGGAGCTTTCATTTTTTTAAACCAAATTCTTATGAAAAAAATACTTTTATCCTTTACCCTAATCGCATTGAGCTTAACTACAATTCAAGCGCAAAAGGCTATTAAAGAAGGAAAAATCACTCAAAAACAAACTTACTCTAGTACTAACGAGGCGGTTAATACGCAATTGGCCATGTTAGGCGATATTTCTATTACAACTTTTTTTAAAGGCAATAAATCAAGATCTGAATTATCGAGCCCTATGACTGGTGATGTTGTCTCTATCATTGACAATGACGAAAAGAAGATGTTAGCCCTAATGGATAATCCTCAATTAGGAAAAAAATATGCCTTGAAGGATTTAACAATTTCGGAAGAAGACTTAAAGAACATGACCGTAACCCCTTCTGATGACACCAAAACTATTTTAGGATATACTTGTAAAAAGTACGATGTGGCTCTAACTAAGAGTGGTGTTGAAACTAAAATGAGCATGTATACCACCGATAAAGTTACTGCTTTATCAGACCAAACTGCTTTATTTACAGATAAAGTAAATGGATTTCCAATGCTGATAGAGATTGAAGCGAGTCAAATGGGAATGGATTTCACGATCAAAATGGAGGTTACCAGCATTGAAGAAACTAGTGTTGAGGATGCAAAATTTGACATGACCGTGCCAGATGGTTATGAAGAAATGGCCAATATGAATTAGAAAAAAAATCCAGCTAACGCTGGATTTTTTTTATGACAACCCAGATATTTTACCTTGATTATCTATTTGCATACCTTCACTAGCTGGTACACTTGGCAATCCAGGCATCCGCATCATTTTTCCTAAAATAGGGATAATAAATTTTGCCCCAGCTGCAATTTCTATTTCCCTAACAGTTATTACAAAATCTTTAGGTCGACCTATAAGTGACTCATTATCTGAAAAAGATTTTTGTGTTTTAGCCATACAAATAGCAAAATCATTAAACCCTAATCGCTCTATTCTTCTTAAATTTAATTTAGCCTTTTTATCATAATCTACTCTTACCGCTCCATAAATCTCTTTGGCAATCGTTTCTATTTTTTCTGTTACCGGAGCATTCCAATCATATAATGGTGTAAATTTCTTAGATTTACTTTCAACGACATCTACAACCGCTTTTGCCAATTCTTTAGTGCCCTCACCTCCTTTTTCCCAACCATGAGATTCAACGGCTTGAACACCAAGTTTTTGACAAGATTTAATGACTAGGTCTACCTCTTCTCTACTGTCTGTAACAAATGAATTGATAGCCACAACGGGCTCTACATTAAATTTTCTAATATTTTCTATATGCTTTTCAAGATTAACCATGCCTAGACCAACTTTCTCTATACTAGGTTCATTGAGTTCTTGAGCAGTGGCTCCACCATGATGTCTCAATGCTTTAATAGTAGCCACCAGCACTACAGCCTTTGGGTTGAGTCCTGCAGCAGTACATTTAATATTCAAAAATTTCTCAGCACCCAGATCTGCTCCAAATCCAGCTTCCGTGACAACATAATTAGACAGTGATAATCCCATTTTTGTAGCAATAATCGTATTGGTTCCTTGAGCAATATTAGCAAACGGTCCTCCATGAATAATCGCAGGATTTTTCTCTAGTGTTTGTACCAAGTTCGGTTTAATAGCATCTTTTAGCAAAATAGCCATTGCATTTTCTGCTTTTAAATCTCTTGCAAAAATTGGCTTTTTATCAAATGTAAATCCAATAAAAATATTCCCTAAACGTTCTTTTAAATCCTCAAAACCAGTAGCCATACACAGTATAGCCATCACTTCTGAAGCTGGTGTAATGTTAAAACCATCTTCTCTTGGAATACCATTAGCTGTACCTCCTAGCCCTATAGTAATTTGTCTCAATGCACGATCGTTCATGTCAATGACACGTTTCCACAAAATGGTACGAGGATCTAAATTCAAAGTCTTACTACTCTGCAAGTTATTATCTATAAGCGCAGACAACAGGTTATTAGCTTTCTCAATGGCGTTAAAGTCCCCTGTAAAATGTAAGTTAATATCCTCCATAGGCACTACTTGAGAGTACCCCCCGCCTGCTGCACCACCTTTAATTCCAAAAACTGGCCCCAAAGAAGGCTCTCTCAAAACCACTGTAGCTTGCTTACCAATCTTATTCAAACCTTCAGTAAGTCCTATAGAAACCGTAGTTTTACCCTCTCCTGATGGGGTTGGGGTAAGTGCTGTTACTAAAACTAGGTTATTACTTTTTACCTTTTCATTATCTATTAAATCTAAGGGTAATTTAGCTTTATACTTACCGAACAACTCAAGATCTTCTGTAGCAATACCAAGCTTAGCAGCAACATCTTGGATGTGATCCATAACCGTATTTTGAGCAATTTCTATATCTGATGAGTATTTCATTTTTATATTTTTAAGATCAATGCTAAAATACTGAAAAATAGACAGAATTTAATGTTTGTTAAAGACTTAAAATTCATTACCCACAGACTTTGCTCTAGACACATTTTAAGATCATTCGGAATTTTTGTGTCAATTCCGAACACTCTCGTTGAATTAACTTTACCACTCACTTTGATACTAATCTGATGACAAATATTTATGCTTTGTTTTTTATTTTCCTGGAAGCGAATATAATTTTTAAAGCAATTCGCAAGAGCTCTTCCTTGTCTCTTTGCAGAGATTACAGCATGCCTCTTTTCAATAGAATCATCATTTCCCAGACAGACTTTAGAAGTCGTTTTTGCTTCTTTATGAGTACTACAACCAATCACTAAGAATAGTAAAAATATGTATTTCATTCTTTCTTTAAAAAATTAATTGGCTGACGAACAAGAATACCTTTTGCTTCTTTATGGGGCT
>JAUIJW010000233.1 GCA_030431085.1 Bacteroidia bacterium | reverse complement strand
CATAACAAGCAATTAATATATGATGATTACAGGAAAAAATTTGATTGGCAATCAACTATCAGCCCAAGGAGATGTAAAATTTACCACATTTAACCCATTGTTAAATAAAAGCAATGACACACCATTTACTGAAGCGACTTTAAGTGAGGTTAATCAAGCAGTAAATCTAGCTCAAAAAGCCTTTGAAACATATCAAAACATATCAGGAGTAAAAAAATCTAAATTTTTAAATACCATTGCTGATGAGATTTTGGCCTTAGATGATGAATTGATTCAAACGTATTGTTCTGAAACAGGATTACCAGAAGGTAGAGCAAAAGGTGAAAGAGCAAGAACAGTTGGACAATTAAGAGCTTTTGCCCAGTTAGTTGAAGAAGGTTCATGGGTAGATGCTAGTATTGATACTGCTCAACCCGATAGAGAACCAATGGCGAAGCCAGATTTAAGAAAAATGAATATTCCATTAGGTCCGGTTGTTGTGTTTGGCGCCAGTAATTTTCCATTGGCTTATTCAACTGCAGGTGGTGATACCGCGGCAGCATTGGCAGCAGGTTGTCCTGTAATTGTAAAATCGCATCCCATGCATGCCGGAACGGGAGAGTTAGTGGCTTCAGCGATCATCAAAGCTGCTGAAAAAAGTGAAATGCCTAATGGTGTTTTTTCAAACCTTAACAGTAGTGGAATAACCGTAGGCGAACAGTTGGTAAAGCATCCAGGTGTAAAAGCGGTGGGTTTTACCGGAAGTATTAAAGGGGGGAGAGCATTATTTAACTTAGCAGCGAATAGAGAAGAGCCTATACCTGTATTTGCAGAAATGGGCAGTGTTAACCCTGTGGTTATTTTACCAAAAGCATTAGAGGTAAGACATCAAGATCTGGCGAAAACGTATGCTGGTTCAATTACCTTAGGAACTGGGCAATTTTGTACCAACCCAGGATTAATTTTAGGGATAAAAGGAGCTACATTAACCACCTTTGTAGATGAACTAGCAAAAGAAACGGTTAAGATTAATCCGGGATGTATGTTGCACCCCAATATAATAAGCGCGTACCGACGGAAGAAAGACGATGCTTTAAGCCAACCAGGTATTCAAATGATTGGTGATTATGCAGATGGTGTAAAGTACAATTTTGCAAGGCAAACTATTGCCACTGTCGATGGTGCAACTTTTTTAAAGAACAGTATCCTTCATGAAGAGGTTTTTGGTCCTTATTCACTGGTGGTACAGTGCGAAAATGAGAAAGAATTAAAAGAAGTAATTAACCATTTAGAAGGACAATTAACAGGAACAATCATTGCAGATAACGATGAAACAATTAATTATCTAGCAGTTGTTGAAGCCTTAAAAAACAGAGTGGGTAGGCTTATTTTCAACGGGGTGCCTACCGGTGTAGAAGTGTGCCCGTCAATGGTACATGGAGGGCCATATCCTGCTTCTACAGATAGTAGATTTACGGCTGTTGGGATACATTCTATTAAGAGATGGGTAAGACCATTTTCTTATCAAGATTGGCCAAATGATTTATTGCCCAAGGCATTACAGAATGAAAATCCATTAAATCTTATACGAGAAGTCAATGGCACCTTAGGTCGTCAAAAAATCTAGTCTATGGCTAAACATACTTTCTTTTGTATCGATGCTCACACTTGTGGTAATCCTGTGAGAGTAATTGCGGGAGGTGGGCCGCAGTTGATTGGAGCCACCATGAGCGATAAGCGACAACATTTTTTAAGAGAATTCGACTGGATAAGAAAAGGTTTAATGTTTGAACCAAGAGGTCATGATATGATGAGTGGAAGTATTTTATATCCACCACATGATCAAAATAATGATTTTGCGATTTTATTTATTGAGACATCCGGTTGCTTGCCCATGTGTGGTCATGGCACTATTGGTACCATTACTGTAGCCATAGAAGAAGGCTTAGTGACACCAAAAACACCTGGAAAAATTAGAATGGAGGCTCCTGCAGGTTTGGTAGAAATAGATTATCACCAAGAGGATGGTAAGGTAGAATGGGTTAGATTAACCAATGTAGAGAGTTTTTTGGCTGCAGAAAACCTAAGTGTAGAATGTCCAGAGCTTGGCGAAATTACCTTTGACGTGGCTTATGGGGGTAATTATTATGCTATAGTAGATCCACAAACCAATTTTAGTGGAGTACAAGACTTTACGGCTAGTAAAATTATACAGTTCTCTCAGGTGGTTAGGGATCAGATTAATAAAAAATACCCTAATCAATTTATCCATCCTCAAAATGAAACCATTAAAGATGTAAGCCATATGTTATGGACAGGCTGCACTATTGATCCAAATTCATCGGGTAGAAATGCGGTATTTTATGGAGATAAGGCTATAGATAGAAGTCCATGTGGTACTGGTACTTCGGCAAGAATGGCACAATTACATGCTAAAGGTAAATTAGGTTTAGGAGAAAAATTTATCCACGAAAGTTTTATTGGGAGTAAATTTGTGGGTAGAATTGAAAAAGAAACTAAATTAGCTGGTAAAACAGCCATAGTACCAAGTATTCAGGGATGGGCTAAAATTTTCGGATATAACCAAATTATGATTGATCAAGAAGATGACCCGTATGCGTTAGGCTTTCAGGTAATTTAATGAAGCAATGAATTCATGAGAGATGTTAGGTAAGAAGGGGTTTTTAATCATGATTACGTAGAAGTACAATAACTAAGTTGGTGTGATAGTACTTGGCTCTAGAGCAGCAAATAAAACGATGAATAAAAGAATTAAAAATTAATTAAATAACTATCTCATTGAAAAACTGTATCATCATTGGTGGCGGAATCATTGGGCTATGCTCCGCTTATTATTTACAGAAAGAAGGACATCAAGTAACTGTTATAGATCAATCTAATTTAGATAGTGGAGCATCGTATGTTAATGCAGGTTACCTATCACCAAGTCATATCATTCCGCTATCGGCACCAGGAGTCATGCTTCAAGGTTTAAAATGGATGTTTAACCCATCAAGTCCGTTATACATCAAACCAAGGTTGGATGCAGATTTTATGAAATGGGTGTGGGCTTTCAATAAATCGTGTAATGCCAAACATGTTGAAAAAGCGGCCCCTGTTATTAGAAATATTTCGGTGTTAAGCCAAGAATTATACGATGATATTAGAGCTACGGAAGGTTTTACTTCTCATTATGAAAAGAAAGGACTTTT
>JAUIJW010000232.1 GCA_030431085.1 Bacteroidia bacterium | reverse complement strand
TCCAACTCATAGCGGACAGGCAAAATACCCGACAACAGTTAATAGAATACTGTCGTGAAAAATCAATGCTGCTTGTGATCGACAATTTTGAACATGTACTGGATGGCGCATCGATTGTGTCTGATTTGCTATTGGGAGCACCCGATGTCAAGGTATTAGTGACATCTCGTGTTTCGCTTAATTTGCGGGAAGAACGTCTATATAATGTCAAAGGGTTACACTTTCCTGAGAATCATGACACTATCGACATACAAACATATAGTGCTGTAACACTCTTTTCCGAGCGAGCAAATCAAATATTCCCTGATTTCAAACTCAATGAAGAATTATCCAGTGTGATACGAATCTGCCAGCTTGTCGCAGGTATACCGCTTGCTTTAGAGTTAGCTTCGTCGTCAATACTTGAACCAAGTGCTAAATCAATACCAAAATCACCCCATTGATGATTTTTTAAATATAGCTGAATGAGGTCTCTGTGCGACATGTTTTTTTTAGAAAAATCTTTATCAAAAATGAGCTTATCTTTTAGTACACTCTTTAAAACATCATAAATTTTAGTAGAGCAGTTGTTATAGAAAAAATCATATTTATAAGCTCTGTTACGGGGTTCAGCATTGGTTTCTAAATATTGATAGATGTCAATTTTATCTTGTGTTTCCAGATCTAAGACTTGTTCTTTGACCCAGCGATTTTCTCTTTGATAGCTTTTTAAAAACAGACTAAAAGGATATGCTCTTAGCTCATAATCTAGCTTTCCACGTGCAAATTTGATGTAAAAGTTTGGGGTGTTAAAATTAAAAGTACCATAGTTATAGACACGATCTAAATTGCTTGCTTTATCTTTAATCCTAATAGCGCTATGCCCAAATGCTTCATAAAGTTCTTCATGACCTGGTCCACAGGTTATGATGCTAATTTCTGCACCTTCGCTTAAATTATGCTTTTGCGCTTGAAGACTTAAGCTAAATAAAGCAATAAGTAAAAACCATCTAACGTTTAAAAAGATTTGATTTGTCATACTTATCTGAAATAAAGAAAATCTAATTTAACTGAAAAAATATTCGAAAACAAGGTGCCACTAGCACTGGCTATATTTGTTAAGGCATAATCTATATAAATACCTTTGTACTTAAAGCCAATGCCTAAATTGGGTTCGAACGAAATAGACTCACTGTTATCGAAATTTCTAAATTCTTGAAAATTATTCACACCAAATCTTAAAAATACTAATTTTGTATAGTCTAATTGAATACCCAAAGCAGGTGATATACTTAAAGCAGAGGTTGAGATGATGTCGTTGGTTTGGGCAAACCTCATATTTAAATCAAGCTCAGATAACAAACTGAAATCTCTAAATATAGTAATAGATTTAGCCACACCTATTTGTAATTTAGGCTTTGTTAGTTCTAAAGTTTCTGGACTTTCTTGATTTTGACCAGGGACAGTTTGACTAATCCTTTCAAACTCTTCTTGATCTATTTGCCAAGTGTTAAAAGTTGTAGTGATATCTCTGAGCATTAAGCCGAATTGCCAATTCTTTTTTGTTTGATATTGTAGGGCTGCATCAAGACCAAAGCCCCAAGATGATGCAAAATCACCAATATTGCGATGAACAATTTTAGCGTTGAACCCAATATCGAACCCTGCTAATGGTAGTTTTCTACCATAGCCAATATTAAAAGCATAATCTGCAGCAGAAAATAAACTAATTCTATCATAATTGATATTGCCTTGGTTGTCAATAAGCTGTGTTGTATTTAATATATCATCTACGGCAAATCTAATAATAGCCACTGCAATGGCACTTTGTCCATCAATAGGCTTGGCAAAACTACCATAATCATATTTGCCAATGCCCTGAAAGTATTCTGCATGCATTAAAGCACCTTGATAATCTTCTATGTTTGATAAACCTGCCGGATTCCAATAAATAGAATTGACATCACGACTAGACGCAATTACAGATTTGCCCATACCAAAGGCCGCTGCATCTACTCCTAAATTCAAGAATTCATTAGAATAATTCCGTAAAGCTTGGGCTAAAGTTATTTGAGAAATAACCAAAAAAAGATACGCTATTTTTTTCAATATGATTGATCTAATTTGTGCAAATATAACCAATCAAACCTAATCTCAAGTAGTAGAAATTATTTCGTTGATAAACTTTAAAATACGGTTTTCTAACCAAAAATTGGTTGGATTTTCTAAGCTTTTGTTAAACCCTACGTGTCCACCAAATGTGCTTAACTCTAAAAAGAAATTACGATTCTGTTTGGCTTCTAGATGAGGAAAACATGATGGTGGAAGAAATGGATCATCCATTGAAGTTACTAATAAGCTCGGTGTATTAATTGATGTAATAAATGGTTTAGCACTGCATTTTTGCCAATAATCTATAGCATCTTTAAATCCGTGAGCAGGCGCAGTATATAGATCATCGAAATCTTTAAAGTTTTTAATTTCTGTAATGGCTTGATGGCTCATGCCACAATTTGGGTATAATTCTAATTTTTTTAAGGCTTTTGTTTTTAGGGTTCTTAAGAAACGCTCTAGATATATTTTATTAAACCATTTTGTCATATGTATGGCAGATTCATGCAAATTGCATGGCACAGAAATGGTTATTGAGGCCTTAACTAAAGATGAGATTTTATATTGGCCATCGCCTAAATATTTCAAAATTAAATTCCCACCTAGGCTATAACCAATCAGTACTATATTGGTGTATGAATAAGTCTTTTCAATATAATTTATCACATGGTCTAGATCATCAGTTTTACCACTATGATAAGATTGGTATAATTTATTGTTTTCTTCGCTGCACCCTCTTAAATTAAGTCCCAATACATCAATCCTATTAAGGTTTAAATAATGGGTTAAGGCCTTAATGTATGTTGATTTTGTACTGCCTTCTAAACCATGAATAGCTACAACGACGGTATTTGAGTTGACAGTTGACCTGTCAAGATCTAAAAAATCACCATCATCTAGGTTTAAACGATGTCTCTTAAAGTCTACATCGATTTTTTGAAAAAATGTTCTATAAATCGTGTTGATGTGCCCATTTTTCAATAAGGTAACAGGCCTATATGAAGACTGAATCACCACGATTATTCTTCTTTAGCACGTTGCAACAGATTTTCTGGAATTGATTTTTGCGTTTTTGCACCTAACTTTTTTAAAGATTCAACGCGATTTATCAAATTACCTTTACCTTCACTTAACTTATTC
>JAUIJW010000231.1 GCA_030431085.1 Bacteroidia bacterium | reverse complement strand
GTTAATTTCATCTGCTAAAACAAAATTGGCAAAAATTGGCCCTTTTTTGATGGAAAAGTCGTTCTCTTTGATGTTATAAATCATTGTACCAATAACATCGGCAGGTAATAAATCTGGTGTAAACTGAACCCTGCTAAAAGAACCTTGAACAGCTTTAGATAACGTATTAATTGCTAGTGTTTTAGCTAATCCCGGAACACCCTCCAACAAAATATGTCCATTACCTAATAAACCAATTAACAAACGTTCTAACATGTGCTTTTGCCCTACAATAACCTTATTCATTTCGAATTGCAGTAAATCTACAAAGGCACTTTCTCTCTCTATCTTTTCATTAATCGCTCTAATATCAATACTGGTGTTTTGTTCTTCCATATTTCAAATTACTTATTTTCAGATTTTAGCAAAGCAAAGCTACATTTTAAAGCTTTTTTCACTTGTTAAAGTTTGGTTAAAATAAAACGTTTGCAATTTTAACAAAAATTAGCTTAACTTCTTGTTAAATCTATGTTTAAGACCGAATTAATACTGTTCTTTGTCGTTAGGAAAGTCTTTGGTTTTAACATCAGAAACATATCGCTTAACGGCCTCGCCCATATCTTGGTAAAGATTTAAATAACGCCTTAAAAATCTAGGACTAAATTCATGCGTCATACCAAACATATCGTGTGTAACCAAAACTTGACCATCAACACCATCACCTGCACCAATACCAATCACAGGGATTGAAATACTTTCTGCCACTTCTTTAGCCAATTTAGATGGTACTTTTTCTAACACAAGGGCAAAACAACCTAAGCTTTCCAGTAATTTAGCATCTTGTTTTAATTTTTCTGCCTCTTCTTCTTCTTTGGCTCTAACCGTATAAGTACCAAACTTATAAATAGATTGTGGCGTTAATCCTAAATGTCCCATTACAGGAATACCTGCTGTCAAGATTCTTGAAATAGATTCTGCCACTTCTTCACCTCCCTCTAATTTAACAGAATGCCCTCCAGACTCTTTCATAATTCTAATGGCCGAGGCTAATGCCTTTCTCGAGTTACCTTGATAGGTACCAAAAGGCAAATCTACCACAACTAGACAACGATTTATTGCCCTAACTACAGAAGCCGCATGATAAATCATATGATCTAATGTAATGGGCAATGTGGTTTCGTGTCCTGCCATAACATTTGAAGCAGAATCACCCACCAATATCACATCAATACCGGCATGATCTATAATTTTAGCCATAGTATAATCATAGGCCGTTAACATTGATATTTTCTCACCATTGGCTTTCATTTCAACCAATGATTTGGTGGTTATCTTTTTGTACTCTTTATTTATTGCAGACATGCTATTATGATTAAATGTGCAAAATTAACGATTATTTTTCATTACCCTTTCTAACTTTAATAAGATTAGGAAACAGTGAAGGGGCTATGTTTTTTACAGGCTCAACCATTGATGATTGATTAATGGTTCTTTTCGGAATTAATTCAATTCTTTGATTTATCTCAAGTAGGATAGATAATAAAATACTTACAATTAAAACATATTTCGCAAAACCAAATAAAGCTCCAAGCATTTTATTTAATATTCCTAAAGCCATAGTTTGTGCAACTTTAGTCAATAATTTTCCTAAAAAAATTAGTGCGATAAGTATGATAAAAAAAGTGCCTAAAAAAGAAATTATTTGAATAGTAACTGGCTCCCAACTCACTTTTGTGTTTAAAAAATCACTTAAATAGTATGAAAAATGGATGGCACCATATATTCCTAAAACTAAACCTATGAGCGATGTAATTTCTATGAAAAGTCCTTTAATAAACCCTTTAATGAGTCCGAAACCCAGCAACCCTAAAATAATGATATCTATAACATTCATTGTAACACTTCTTTTACTTCAATAAAATCTCCTAAGTACACCAATAGTTTTTTGTCTATTTTATAAGTCATTTGCCTTAGCGCATCGCCATAACTGTTAATTTGGCGTTCATGTTTTTTCTCTACAGCGCCAGTTTTATAGTCTATTATGGTTACACGATCCTGTTTCAAAACTAACCTATCTGGAATTAAAGTTTCACCCTGTACATTAACAATTTCTCTTTCGGTTACAACCTCAACATTGGGTAAAAAGTATTGTTTCAACTGTTTATGCTGTACCAAAGATTGGATAATATTTCGAACCTTTTCTTTTTCATCATTCAATAGCTTACCTTGATCTGCATAGATCTGAATCACCTTATCAACATCTTCATAAGTTATAATTTGCGCTAACATACCATGAATTAATGTGCCGTAATCTATTTTCTCTTGCCTAAAATCGTCTAAAGGCAATGCAGTTGTGGCAATATGAATTTGATGATCTCGCCATGAAGTACTACAAAACGATGTTTGAACTTTTATATTATTGACATCTGTTGTTTTTGGTGATACTCTTGCCGCGTTGCCTAGAGTAAAGCCACCATCTTCTTCTCTAAACTCTGGATTATGATTTATAAATTCTTCGATAAATTGCGAATAATAAGCCATGGTTTTAGACGTATTATAATCTAATACAATATAAAGTTGCTCTATCGCCCTGGTTAATGCAACATACAATAAATTAAAATGATCTAGCTCTAATTCCTTGTCTTGTTGGTTTAATATGGCCTCTCCCTTTACACCTAAACTAGCTAAAGCTTGAGTCGATGCAACGATAAACTCATCAAACCCGGCATATTGTTTTGGGTCTGCCAATTGAAACCAAGTTTTAGGATTGATTTGATCGTAGACTTTAACGTCAAAGGCAAAAAGTACTACTTTAAATTCTAACCCTTTTGATTTGTGCACAGTCATAATTTGTACTGCTTGGTCTTGCTCTGAACTTACAATACATGCTTGGTCTTTTTTCTGCTCCCAATAGTCTAAAAACCGATCATTGCTCAATGCTTTCTTTTGTGTGAATTCAAATACAAAGTCTAGAAAAAATTGCACATATGCATCCGATTCATCGATCAGATTAAAACTTTTAATGATGTATTCTATTTGATCATTAAGTGTAAAAGACATAAACGTTTGCCTAGAAAAAACAATGTCATAATCTTTTAATTTTAGTAGTAAAGCAGCCTGGTTTAATGCGAAAAGATCATTTAAAAACAAATGCTTATCTCTGGTAATACCCAAATGCGAATACAAAAAATAAATACTATTTATTTTGGCTTCATCGTTATGTTCTTCTTCTAAATATTGTAACCAATGAATTAT
>JAUIJW010000230.1 GCA_030431085.1 Bacteroidia bacterium | reverse complement strand
CCTGATATGAATACGGTTTTGGCTCAAAATAGAGTTTCTGCAGCATCGGCCAAATTACCTCCATCTGTAACCAAACTTGGGGTGACTACAGAGAAATCTTTACCGAATATTTTGATGTTGGTTACGCTTACTTCCGATGGTAGATATGATCAAGATTTTTTGGGCAATTATGCTTTAATAAATATAAAAGATCAGTTATCTAGAATAAAAGGTATAGGTAGGGTAGATGTTATGGGAGCATCAGATTATTCGATGCGAATCTGGGTAAAACCAGATAGATTGTCGCAATTAGGGTTAACAGTGCCGGAAATAATCAATGCCATTAATGAACAAAATGTAATCGTACCTGGAGGTAAGTTTGGTGCAGAACCGGCACCTATTGGCACAGAATTTACCTATACTGTGAGGTTGCCCGATCGATTTAATTCACCAGATGCTTTTGGCGAAATAGTAGTTCGTACACATAGCGATGGTTCTCAAATTAAACTGAAAGATGTGGCTACAATTAATTTAGGAGTAGAAACCTATAATATGATTCCTAGGTTAAATAAAAAAACAGCTGCTATTATAGCACTCTACCAAGCCCCAGGTTCTAATGCGGTTGCACTTGCAGAAACTATTAAAGCGCAAATGAAAGATCTTTCTAAGAGCTTTCCAGAAAGCATAAAGTACGATATTTCTCTTGATACAACAGAGGCTATTGAGGCGGGTATTGCAGATATAGTAGAAACCCTTGTTATTGCCATCATATTAGTGATATTGGTGGTATTTGTTTTTATTCAAGATTGGAGAGCAACCTTAATTCCTACTTTGGCTATTCCAGTTTCTTTAATTGGAACATTTATTTTTTTCCCGTCCTTAGGTTTCTCAGTAAATGTATTGTCCTTATTAGGGTTAGTATTAGCTATTGGTATTGTTGTAGATGATGCTATTGTGGTTGTAGAAGCTGTACAGGTTAACATAGAGAAAGGCATGAGTGCTAAACAAGCAACATTAGATGCCATGTCTAAAGTAACCGCCCCCATTATTGCAACAACATTTGTAATGGTGGCAGTTTTTATTCCTGTAGCTGGTATGGCTGGCATTACCGGACTCTTATACCAACAGTTTGCAATAACAATAGTTGTATCAGTAATAGTGTCTTCAATTAACGCCTTATCTTTGAGTCCAGCACTGTGTTCTATCCTCTTAAAAGAACCTAAACCATATAAAGGTCCATTAGGCTGGTTTTTTGGTAAATTTAATAAAGGAATGAAAAGTTCAACTAATTCTTATTTGAGCTTTACTAATATTGTTACTAGAAAAATAAAACGAAGTATTATTTTTATTCTGGTAATGGTTTTAGGTGCCGGAATATTTGGTAAAATGGTTCCAGGGGGATTTATTCCCGAAGAAGATATGGGGTATTTCTTTGTCAATGTTCAATTACCTAATGCTGCCTCAATTCAAAGATCCGATAAGGTTACACAAGATATAGAAAAATTATTATTAGAATTTCCAGAAGTAAAATACGTTACCACCGCTACAGGATATAGTATTTTGTCTGGAGCAATGACCTCAAATACTGGGTTTTTATTTGTTTCATTAAACAATTGGGATGATCGAAGTTTAACGGCCAATGAACTGGTTGCTAAGGTCAACAAAAAATTGGCCGTGAGTATTAAAGGAGCTCAAGCTTTTGCATTTGGACCGCCCGCGATTCCGGGTCTAGGTAACGGTTCAGGGTTCAGTATAATGCTACAAGATAAAGGGGGAAATACACCGCAGTACTTAAGTAGCAATGCCATGAATTTTTTAAGAGCGGCCAATGAACGGCCAGAAATAGGTTCTGCAATGACAACGTTTCAAGCCACTGTGCCACAGAGATTTATGGATATCGATAAAGAAAAAGCCTTAAAATTAGGTATAAACTTAAACGATTTATATACCACAGTTGGTGCCTTTATGGGAGGTTCATACGTCAATGATTTTACCAGATTTGGACGACTGTATAAAACTTATATTCAGGCAGAGCCAGAATATCGTGTTGATGAATCGCAAATCAATAAATTTTTTATTAAAAATAACGAAGGACATATGGTGCCGTTGGCCACATTGGCTACCATTAAACCAATATCTGGCCCAGATTATACAACACGATTTAATTTGTATCGCTCTGTAGAAGTAACAGGGAGTCCGGCACCGGGATATACTTCAGATCAAGCTAGGCAAGCGTTAAAGGAAGTTGCAGAATCTTTACCACATGATATGGGCT
The DNA here is from genome assembly GCA_030431085.1 of Bacteroidia bacterium. Taxonomy (GTDB): domain Bacteria; phylum Bacteroidota; class Bacteroidia; order Flavobacteriales; family Flavobacteriaceae; genus Lutimonas. Next base: position 994 of record JAUIJW010000230.1, on the reverse strand, counting down.
ATACTTGGAATGCCATGTCTTATCAAGAAGAAAAAGCTTCTGGGTCTTTGGGTATAATATTAACCTTTTCTTTGGTTTTCGTATTCTTAATTTTGGCTGCTCAATATGAAAGTTGGTCGTTACCATTTGCCATATTGCTTGGTACTCCATTTGCAATTTTTGGAGCCTTGTTTGCATTATGGCTGGGTAGACTAATTAGTCCAACTTTTGAAAATAATATTTTTGCACAAGTTTCCTTTGTCATGCTTATTGGTATGGCTGCAAAGAATGCTATTTTAATTGTAGAATTTGCCAATGATGAATTTAAGAACGGAGCTTCATTATTTGACGCTGCCATTGAAGCAGCAAAAGAAAGGTTTAGACCCATTTTGATGACTGCTTTTGCATTTATTTTAGGAGTTTTTCCTCTGGTAATAGCTAGTGGTTCTGGTGCCGAATCTAGAAAGGTGATGGGCATGGCGCTACTTGGAGGTATGGGAGTTGCAACATTTTTGGGCGTATTCATGTATCCAATGCTTTTCCTGTTTATTGGCAAAGTATTTGGGTATGAAAAGCAAAGAGAACAACAGGCAAATTTAGAACTTAAACCTAACAACCAAGACAATGCGTAAGTATAGAATATTATATGTGATTGTTTTATTCACTGTTTTGGCAGGATTACAGTCGTGTGCAGTAGGGCCTAATTATAAGAAACCGGTAACTGAAAACCCAGAAACATTTCGTTTTGTTTCCAAATCACAAGACAGTATTATTAATTTGAAGTGGTGGGAAATTTTTAACGACCCCACATTAGATACTCTAATAAAATCGGCTTTAAAGCAAAATAAAAATTTATTAATCGCTGCAAGTAGAGTAGAACAGGCACGAGCCAATTTAGGCTATAATAATGCAGATTTTGGTCCGAAATTTGGCGTAAATGCAAATGCAAGTAGAGGTGATGTGCTTCAAGGTATTAGGTTTGATGAAGCTCGCAGTAATTTTTCTACCAACGCTA
>JAUIJW010000021.1 GCA_030431085.1 Bacteroidia bacterium | reverse complement strand
CTACCCAAGCGTAAACAGGTATTTTAGTGTTATTCTCTGGAGTTTGGTTAACTTTTTTCTCTTTGTTGCAAGCGTAAAGTACAACAGCAGTTAGTAAAAGTAATAGTAGTTTTTTCATTTTTAAAGTTTTGAAATAGAATAACACCATAGTTATAGCTTTTAGAGAATACTAGAAAATTATTTCGATAAAATGCAAGTATTATCAGGAGTGTAACAAAATTTCACTTTTTAAATTAAACTTAGGCATTATACCTTAAGCTAAAGTTTTATATATTTAACGAGATCTAAGGTTTTACTAAGCGCTCTTTTTTTTGATACTTAATAAATAATATAAAATAGTTATGCTAGAAAAGTTTACCCTAAAAATTAACAATAAAACCAATGATGTATCTAGTGATTCGTTAGAAGAACTTGATGCAATTAATGTTATAGACAATCATTGGCATGTCATACAAAAGCGAAAATCATTTAAGGCAGAAGTGCTAGAAGCTAATTTTTACGGTAAGACATACCAAATTGTAATAAATGGGAATAGGTATCAGGTAGACATCCAAAACCAGTTAGATAGGCAGATCAATCAAATGGGGTTTGCAAAGAGTGGTGGTAAGAAGATGAATAGAATTACCGCACCAATGCCAGGTATTATTTTAAAAATCAATGTTAAAGAAGGTGATCAAATCAAAGAAGGTGATACATTGTGTGTGCTTGAAGCGATGAAAATGGAAAACGCCATTGCAAGTCCAAAAGATGGCCACATTAAATCGGTATTGATTACAGAAGGTGCTACCGTAGAAAAATCAAAACTTTTAATAGAATTAGCGTAATGAAAAAGATACTTGTAGCAAATAGAGGAGAAATAGCCTTGCGTATTATGAAAACTGCTCGTAAAATGGGGTTACAAACTGTTGCGGTTTTTTCTCCAATTGATCGATATGCTCCTCATGTTAAATTTGCAGATGAAGCCGTGGCATTGGGCGAAAATTCTTCAAATCAATCCTACCTTTTGGGTGATAAAATCATTGATATAGCGAAAACCATAGGTGCCGATGCTATACATCCAGGGTATGGTTTTTTAAGCGAAAATGCCACCTTTGCTAAATCGGTAACATCCAACGGGTTAACATTTATAGGTCCCTCTCCTAAGGCTATTGAAATAATGGGGAGTAAGTTGGCAGCCAAAGAAGCAGTGAGTAAATTTGATATACCGATGGTGCCAGGTATAGATCACGCTATTGCGGATGTAAACAGAGCATTAGAAATTGCCAATACTATAGGTTACCCTATTTTAATTAAAGCCTCAGCAGGAGGGGGAGGTAAGGGAATGCGTGTAGTTGATAAGCAGAAAGACTTGCCATCGCAGATGGAAAGAGCCATTAGTGAAGCCACTTCGGCATTTGGAGATGGATCTGTTTTTATAGAAAAATTCGTTACCTCTCCAAGGCATATAGAAATACAAATTTTAGCCGATAAACATGGTAATATAGTGCATCTTTTCGAACGAGAATGTAGTATTCAACGCCGTCATCAAAAGGTTATTGAAGAAGCGCCTTCATCTGTGCTTTCAGAAGAGTTAAGACGTAAAATGGGAGAGGCAGCCATAAAAGTTGCTAGATCTTGTGACTATGTTGGAGCGGGCACCGTAGAATTCCTTTTAGATGATGAAATGAATTTCTATTTTTTAGAAATGAATACTAGGCTGCAGGTAGAACATCCAGTAACCGAGTTTGTTACTGGACTTGATTTGGTAGAACAACAAATTAAAGTGGCGCAAGGTCATACATTAGAGTTTCAACAAGATCAACTTCAAATACAAGGGCATGCTATTGAACTCAGGGTTTATGCAGAAGACCCTATGCAAAATTTCCTACCTAATATAGGTAAACTAGAAGTGTATCAGGCTCCAGAAAATGAAGGTGTTAGGGTTGATGATGGTTATGAAGAGGGTATGGATATTCCTATTTATTACGACCCTATGATTTCTAAGCTTATCACCTATGGTAATAATAGAACAGAGGCCATACAAAAAATGTTATGGGCTATAGATCATTATAAAGTTGAAGGCGTAAAAACAACTTTGTCTTTTGGGAAATTTGTTTGTTTACATGAAGCATTTATCTCTGGGTGTTTTGATACAAACTTTGTAAAAAAATATTATCAACCAGAAGCTTTAGAAGAACTCATAAACGAAGAAGCAGAAATAGCTGGGCTATTAGCCTTAAAAATATATTTGCAAGAGCAAAAACAACTAAGAGTGCCAAAACAATAATTTAATACGATGAAGGAGAATCAAAAAAAATTAAATGAAAAGATAGCTGAAGCCAAATTAGGCGGAGGATTAAAGCGTATTGAGAAGCAACATCAGAAAAAAAAGTTAACAGCAAGAGAACGTATTAATTATTTGCTAGACGAAGGTTCTTTTGAAGAAATTGGCATGTTGGTTACCCATAGAACTAAAGATTTCGGACTAGAGAATCAGCTGTATTATGGCGACGGAGTAGTTACAGGTTATGGTACGATAGATCAAAGGTTAGTTTACGTGTTTGCACAAGATTTTACCGTATTCGGAGGTGCATTATCTGAAACACATGCCGAAAAAATTTGTAAAATAATGGATCACGCTCTAAAAGTAGGGGCACCACTTATTGGATTAAACGATTCAGGAGGTGCACGTATTCAAGAGGGGGTAAGATCATTAGGTGGGTATGCAGATATTTTTTATAGAAATGTACAAGCTTCTGGGGTAATTCCTCAAATCTCTGCCATTATGGGGCCATGTGCTGGTGGAGCGGTATATTCACCGGCGATGACAGATTTTACTTTAATGGTTGAAGAGACTAGTTATATGTTTGTTACAGGACCCAATGTGGTAAAAACGGTAACCAATGAAGAAGTGACTTCCGAAGAATTGGGAGGCGCTTTAACCCATGCTACAAAATCTGGGGTTACTCATTTAACAGCGACTAATGATGTTGAAGGTTTGAATCAAATCAAGAAGTTACTTAGCTATTTACCTCAGAACAACCAAGAAACAACATATCAAGTACCCTATACTTTACAAGAAGAGTTAAGAGAAAAGTTAGAAGATATCGTGCCAGATAATCCTAATAAGCCTTACGATATGCGGAAGATAATTGTAGAAATATGCGATACCGATAGTTTTTTTGAAGTGCATAAAGCCTATGCCGAAAATATTGTGGTTGGTTTTGCCCGATTGGCAGGAAGAAGTATTGGTATTGTAGCCAACCAACCTATGAGTTTGGCGGGGGTTTTAGATGTAAATAGCTCAAAAAAAGCCGCTAGATTTACACGTTTTTGCGATTGCTTTAATATACCATTACTAGTGTTGGTAGATGTGCCAGGTTTTTTACCGGGAACCGATCAAGAATGGAGAGGTATCATTGTGCATGGCGCTAAATTATTATATGCATTAAGCGAAGCCACAGTACCACGGGTTACGGTGATTACTAGAAAAGCTTATGGTGGTGCGTATGATGTAATGAATTCTAAACATATTGGGGCAGATATGAATTTTGCTTGGCCTGGAGCAGAAATAGCAGTAATGGGAGCCAAGGGTGCTAGCGAAATTATATTCAAAAAAGAGATTCAAGAGGCAGAAGACCCAGCTTTAAAATTATCTGAAAAAGAAGCAGAATACGCTGAGAAATTTGCTAATCCGTATCGCGCAGCGCGAAGAGGGTTTATTGATGAGGTGATTTACCCAAAGGAGACTAGACGAAAATTAATTAAGGCTTTTGCTATGTTAGAACATAAAACAGTTGATAGGCCTAAAAGAAAACATGGAAATATACCTTTGTAATTAAAAAGGGCCTGAATAATTATTCAGGCCTTTTTTTAGATGGTTTTATTTTTTATCAATTTTTAATCGGGCATCTCTGTTAGCAATTTCCCACGCTGTATAGAATACAAGCTGAGTTCTTTTTTCTAACATAGGCCAATTAATTTTATCTACAGTATCAGTATGTTTGTGATAATCTTCGTGTGTACCATTGAAGTAGAATATAATCGGAACACCTTTTTTGGCAAAGTTCCAGTGATCAGAACGATAATAAATACGGTCTGGGTGCTTCTCATCATTATAAGTGTAATCTAAATACATCTTTGTATATGTAGCATTAGCATCTTCGCTTATTTGATGTAGTTCAGATGAAATTTTATCTGCACCTACTAAAAATACATAGTCTTCGGTTTCAAAATCTCTATCACCCGTTCTACCAATCATATCAATATTTAAATTTACAACGGTATTTTCTAAAGGAAAAATAGAGTGGTCTGCATAATAGGCAGAGCCAAGGAGTCCTTTTTCTTCACCCGTTACTGTCATGAATAAAATACTTCTTCTTGGGCCTTTACCATCAGCTTTAGCTTTAGTAAACGCTTCGGCCAATTCAATTAGCCCTACAGTACCAGAACCATCATCATCAGCACCATTGTAAACTTTACCATCGTGCATACCTACATGGTCGTAATGGGCGGTAATTACGATAAGTTCATCTTTTAAATCGCTACCCTCTAAGTACCCCAGTACATTTTCAGAAATTACTTTTTTTCTAATACTTTCTAATTGATAGGTGATTTGGTTAGATTTCATCTTTTTTAAGGCACTTTTTTTGCCTTTACCGAATGCGTTGGCAGCCTTTGTCAATTTATCAAATGACTGATTCATGATTTTGCCTGCTACGGACGGACTTACATAGAAGGTCTCTAAATCAGAAGCGTTGTCTTTCTCTCCTTTATCAAGTCCTAACTTTTCATCTGTAAAATAATGGCTGTATTTTTTAGTGAATTCTTTAAACTTATCATCGCTGTCGTGCATTACGGTAAATAGAATTTTGGCACCATGGGCCTGAGCTTGGGCCTTGGCTTCACTTCTTGCTGCTCTATTTCTACCATCTACAATAACCAAAACGGCTTGATCTTTAACTTCTAAATTATCGAAAGCATCTTTGCTACCATTACCAGCAAAAATAACCTTTGCACTATGTTCTTGAGTAGTATTGCCAGAACCTAGGTATAATAAACCATCTTCTATATTTTTATATTTTTGGTCTTTTATTTTGAGGTATGTGTTACCCGCTTTAGAAGCTACTAAAGGTACATCTTGATAGTAACCATTGCCTCTGCCATTTTTAACTGGGCCTACCAAGCCAAGTTCCTCGAAGCTAGCTTTGATGAATGCAGCGGCCATTTTCTGACCTCTTTTTCCTGTCTCTCTCCCTTCAAGGGCATCCGAAGCTAAAATGTGTAAATCTTCTGAAAGATCTTTTTCTGTAATAGTTTGGGCGTATTTTACAGCCACATCATTTTTTGCTTTTGGGGCTGTAGCAGCATCTTGGGCAAATGTTAATCCAGCACACAAGAGTAATCCTAAAGTAATTGTGTATTTCATTGTGTTTTCGTTAAGTTTTAAAAACACAAATATATACGAAACTTAGAATGTCGTTTGTTAAAAACTGTTAAATAATTTCGGCCGAAAGTCCACGATCAAGTAGTCGCGTGCAACGAGGTTTTAGATCTTTATACTCACCAGATTTTACGGTGCATTTACCTTTGTAGTGCACTAAGATGGTGCATTGCTCTGCCTGTTCTAATGAATGATCGCAAGTGTCAATAAGGGCATCAATCACATAATCAAAAGTATGAATATCATCATTGAACAACACAATTTCATGTTGGTTGATGTTTTGTTCTAAAACATCAATTTCTTCTTGAACTCTTTCTTTTGTACTCATGATTTTTCAATTGTATGGTTCAAATTTAAGAATTATTTATACATCTTAAAGCGACCCAATTATTCTTTAACAATTGTTGCTCAATAACGAGCTGATGCTGATCTAATGATTTTTTAATAACGGGAATGTCTTCGCTGTAAAAGCCACTAAGTAAAAGTTGTCCATTCTTTTCGAGACATCGTGTATAATGCGGGATGTCATTAATCAATATATTTCTATTGATATTAGCAATAATCACATCGTATTTTTGCTCTTTTAATAGGCTAGCATCACCTTGATATGCATTGATGTTACTGCAATGATTTTTATCGATGTTTTCTAGTGTGTTTTCATAGCACCAGGCATCAATGTCTATCGCATCGATTGGTTGTGCACCTTTCATGTGTGCGAAAATAGCGAGTATACCAGTGCCACAGCCCATATCTAATACAGATTTATTTTTTAAATCCATATACAATAAGTGTTGTAGCATCAAATGAGTGGTTTCATGGTGTCCTGTGCCAAAACTCATTTTAGGTTCGATAACGATATCGTATTTTAATTCTGGGTTTTTATGAAAAGGCGCCCTTACCCCAATTAACCCATCAACTTCAATAGGTTCGAAGTGCTTTTCCCACTCACTATTCCAGTTGATTTGTTGAATATTTTCTTTTGTATAGGATATCTGAACATCATTAGAATCCAGAATTTGAATGTGCGTTAACATTTCTGGATTCCAATCTTGTTCTTGTATATAAGCAATTACACCTTTTTCTTGCTCTGTAAAGCTTTCGAAACCAACTGCTCCTAATTGAGCAATTAAAATTTCTATAGCAGTTTGCAGAGGTAAGGTTCCACTCGTGTGGTCTTTGATAACAAAGGTGTATGCTATATAATTCATTGACTAAATTGCTTTTACAATTGCTGTAAAATCATCGGCGTTTAAAGAAGCTCCTCCAATTAATCCTCCATCGACATCCTCTTTAGAGAAAATTTCTTCAGCATTAGCAGGCTTTACACTTCCACCGTAAAGAATTGAGGTGTGTTCTGCTAAATGTTGATCGTATTTTGTAGCGATTAAATCTCTTACAAAAGCATGCATTTCTTGAGCTTGTTCTGGACTTGCTGTTTCTCCTGTTCCAATGGCCCAAACTGGTTCATAGGCTAAAATGATGTTCTCCCAATCATCAGAGGTTAAATCAAAAAGAGCGTTTACAATTTGAGATTTTACCACATCAAAATGCTTATTGCTTTTTCTATCTTCAAGCACTTCACCAAAACAGAAAATAATTTCAAAATTTTGATCTAAGGCCGATAGGACTTTCTTTTTAAGAATAGTGTCAGTTTCATAGTAATATTCCCGTCTTTCAGAGTGACCTAAAATGACTGTGTTAACATGAATAGACTTGAGCATTTCGCCAGAAACCTCACCTGTGTAAGCACCTTTTGGCGCATCATTCATGTTTTGCGCAGCTACTTCAATAGGAGTACCCGCAGTTTTTTTAGCGATTTTTTGTAAATAAACAAACGACGGCGCAACAATAACTCTGGTATTGTTTAAAGGCAATCCTTTAACAGATTTTTTAAGATTTTTAATAAGTGCTTTAGATTCTTTGGCACTGTTGTTCATTTTCCAGTTACCAGCTACTATTTTGCTTCTCATGGTTTTGATTTAGGATTTAACGGCACAAAGATAATCATAAAAATAGGATTATGGGGTATGCAATATTGCTAAAAAAACAAAGTTAAAATTGCCAATTTCTAAAAATAATTCTACTATAAATCACTACTTTTGTCACCTTAAAACGTGTGCCCAATGAACAAGCAACAATTGATTGATCAGATACATCAGAAACAGTCGTTTTTATGTGTAGGTTTAGATGTGGATTTAGAAAAAATACCTCAGCATTTGTTACGAAAAGAAGATCCTATTTTTGCATTTAATAAAGCAATAATTGATGCCACGCATCAATATACCGTAGCCTATAAACCAAATATTGCTTTTTATGAGGCTTATGGTTTAAAAGGGTGGCAAGCTTTAGAAAGAACGATTAACTATCTTAATGAACAATACCCAGAGGTATTTACGATTGCAGATGCTAAAAGAGGTGATATTGGTAATACTTCAACACGATATGCCAAGGCTTTTTTTAATGATTTAGCGTTTGATTCGATTACGGTGGCACCCTATATGGGAAGTGATTCAGTTGAGCCTTTTCTTGAATTTAAAAACAAGTTTACCATTTTGTTAGCTTTAACATCTAATAAGGGCGGCTTAGATTTTCAATCATTCGAAAATACTCAACATCAACAACTATATCAAAAGGTTTTATTAGAGTCTTTGCAATGGAAAAACAGCGAACAGTTAATGTATGTCGTTGGGGCTACCAGACCAGAATACTTCAAAGAGATTAGAAAAATTGTACCAAATCATTTTTTGCTGGTGCCTGGTGTAGGAGCGCAAGGTGGTGATTTACAAGGTGTTTGTAAGTATGGGTTGACTAAAGATGTGGGGTTATTGATTAACTCTTCTAGAGGAATTATTTATGCTTCTACAGAGAGTGATTTTGCAGAAGCAGCGGCTTTCAAGGCCAAAGTGCTTCAACAAGAAATGGCAAGTATATTGGCACAATTATAAAAAGAAAAAGTCGGTTAGAACCGACTTTTTGAACAATTAATTCAACAAATTACACCACCATGTAATCTTATTCATATTCTTTTTTAAGTGCAATTAAAAATTTATAACTCAACACAACTATTTACACTAAGTATATTTAAAGAATTACTGGTAATGTCAGCAAGTTAATAAAATATTCTAAAAAACAATGAAGTTTTAATAATTTGCAACAAACAGTGTTATTGATGTGTTATTTTTAACAAATAGTGATAGAGTTCTTGAATTTGTTTACGTCCTATCTTTTTTCCAACTTGGCCAGCAAAATACAAGCCAAAAGATAGCACAGGGGTTAATAAACACATTGCTAAGGCTATGTGATAGTTTTGATTTAAACTCCATTTAACATATAGCATCACAAAAAACACCACAAAGGCAATGGCGATGGCAAAGTGGAGAAACATAAAAAATGTCCAAACCTTGGGTTTAGGTCCTAATAAACCCTTAATAAGAGATTTACCCTGTTCAATGCGTTCAACCTCAAAATGAAGTTGTGGCGACCAAAAATGAGCCTCATGATCTGGGATGTCAATCACAACGTGATTACTTACCACTTTAATCATATATTTAGAATGCCCCTCTTTTTTTAGGGTCTCGAATTTTTGTAAAATATCATCAATACTTTTATTAATAATAATCTGAAACCTTGGTTTGAGTAAGATTTTATTCATCTCATCATCTCTAATCGGCGCGTTCATCTAACTAAATTTATAGTCAAAATTAAACAATTCATTTTAAGTTGGTTTAGGGTTTTTAAGATAACCAAGATAAGCGTATCTTTGCAACCAAATTTATAGGAAACAAAAATGGGAAATATCGTAGCCATAGTAGGAAGACCAAATGTAGGTAAATCTACTTTATTCAACAGGTTAATACAAAAAAGAGAGGCTATAGTAGATGCGGTAAGTGGTGTTACCAGAGATAGACATTATGGTAAAACCGATTGGAATGGAAGAGAGTTTTCTTTAATAGATACCGGAGGTTATGTTGTTGGTAGTGACGATATTTTTGAAGCCGAAATTGATAAACAAGTTGAGTTAGCTATTGATGAAGCAGATGCCATAATTTTTATGGTTGATGTAGAAACGGGTATTACTGGGATGGATGAGGAAGTGGCACAATTACTTCGCCAAGTAAAAAAGCCTGTATTTTTAACTGTAAATAAAGTTGACAATAACAAAAGAGCTGCAGATGCTGTAGAGTTTTATGCTTTAGGATTAGGAGATTATTATACCATTGCCAGCACGAATGGTAGTGGTACAGGAGACTTACTTGACGCTATTGTGGAAGCTTTACCAGAAAAAGAAGAAGAAGAAAAAAGTGATTTGCCTAGATTCGCGGTTGTTGGTAGACCTAATGCAGGTAAATCATCTTTTATTAACGCTTTGATAGGTGAAGATAGGTATATTGTAACCGATATTGCAGGTACAACACGAGACTCTAATGATACTATTTATAATAGGTTTGGATTTGAATTTAACCTGGTAGATACAGCGGGAATAAGAAAAAAATCAAAAGTTAAAGATGATCTCGAGTTTTATTCTGTAATGCGTTCTGTAAGGGCCATTGAGTATAGCGATGTATGTATTTTAATGATAGATGCAACAAGAGGTTTTGAAGGTCAAGATCAAAATATTTTTTGGTTAGCCGAGAAGAATAAAAAAGGAATTGTCATTTTAGTTAATAAATGGGATTTAATTGAAAAAGATACGCATACAACCAAGCAATTCGAAGAAAAAATAAGGCAAGAAATAGCACCATTTACCGAAGTGCCTATTTTGTTTATTTCTGCCCTCACAAAACAAAGAATTTTTAAGGCTATTGAAACGGCTGTTGAAGTTTTTGAAAATAGAAAACAAAAAATAGCAACAAGTAAGTTTAATGAGGTGATGTTGGATATTGTTAAGCAAACGCCGCCTCCAGCTTATAAGGGTAAGTTTATTAAAATTAAGTACTGCATGCAGCTGCCAACAGCAACACCCCAATTTGTTTTCTTTGCTAATTTACCACAGTATATTAGAGATCCTTATAAGCGATTTGTAGAGAATAAATTAAGAGAAATTTATAATTTTGAGGGAGTTCCGATTGTTATTTACTTTAGAAAGAAGTAATGATAATAATGGCATGAGCTTTATTTAGAGTATAGCATAGGGTAAATTCCGTTTAAAGAGAAATTACCAGCCACCGCTAGCGCCGCCACCGCCGAATCCGCCACCGCCGAATCCACCACCGAAGCCGCCTCCAAATCCACCGCCGCTTGAGCCTCCAAAACTACCACCTCCAGAGCCAAATCCTCCGCGACCAGCGTTACTTAAAATTATAGCATCTAATAATGAAAATCCACCACTACGATTGCCACGATTATTTTTACCTCCACCACCTCGTCTCATTCTAGAAAGTACCATAATAATAACCCAAAAGAGTATAAAAATGAGGATGAATGGAAACTCAGATTCATTATTTTCACTATATGGTGTTCCCTGGTATTCTCCATTCATAACTTTAATAATCGCAGTAGTACCACGATCTAACCCCTGATAGAACTTACCTTGTTTAAATTCGGGTGTAATGATTGTTTCAATGATCCTTTTAGAAAGCGCATCGGTTAGTTTATGCTCTATACCATAGCCTGTTCTAATAGTTACTTTACGGTCATTTTTTGAAACCAGTATTAATACCCCGTTATCTTTATCTGCTTGGCCAATACCCCATTTATGCGCTAATTCTGTAGCATAAATAGCAATATCATTACCCTGTAGTGAGTTGATTGTGATGACTACTATTTGAGTAGAGGTTGTATCGTTGTAACTGATGAGCTTTTGTTCAAGTGCCTTACTTTCGGTAGGGCTCATCATTTGAGCCTTATCATAAACACTAGTTTCTAATTTGGGTTTTGCAGGGAGATAATCCTGAGCCAATAGATTAAATCCATAGATTAAAAAAAGTGAAAATAAAAGTAATTTAGTTTTCAAAACAGGTTTAAAGATTGGCATGTATTCATAAAAAAATGAATGCGCAATATACTAAAAATGTAGAATTTTATGGGACTGAATAACGATAATTAGATGGTGCTAAGCATTTGGGGTTATCCCACTGACCATGGTATTGATATAAGTCAATGACCTCATTATTACAGTCTAAAAATTTACCTTTTGGGTTTTTCTTTAGAACTACCATGTGGCCATTTTGAACCTGCTCTATAATGAGTGTTACCAATTGCTGATGTTTTAAGTTTTGATGATTATACCCTAATTTTACACCTACTTGATTATTAAAAGTATCCATAGTAGAAGAGGGTTTATCAGGGATTATATTATCTTCTTTATGATTTTTTAGAAATTGATGATAATTACCTTTTTCATGGGCAATGCCTAATTTTAAAGCCGGTTTTTTACCAATATCCCGACTAAGTACTGCCATCCAAAAACTATGCTTAAAAGCATCTAGAGTGCCGCCGTTTAAATCTGCGCCTAAAGTTTTTTGTAGCTTCAGAGAATCAACAGTTTGCAGTGTTTTTTGAGTTATATTAAAGGCCTTTTTTGCCTTAAAGGGATGCCAGATAACCCACCACTTCTCTGGAGAACTTAGAGATTTGAATGACTTAATTTCAGCTTGACCTAAGGAAGTGTTAATAAATACCCCCCAAATGAAAACCGAGATGACTAACAGATTAGGTTTCACAAATGTTTAACTTTATTAAAACAATAAACTTAATAATTTACAAGGGCAAATTATAAGTTATTCCTAAATTTGTTGCTAAGATTAAATCAGATTTTATGAAATATTTACCAATTGATAAAGCACTGTTTGTTCAAAACAGAAAAAAGTTTGCCGATAGAATGCAACCTAATTCTATGGCTATTTTTAATTCTAATGATATTTACCCTATTGGTGCAGATAGCACCATGCCATTCGAACAACAAAGAGATTTATTTTACCTTTCTGGCGTTGACCAAGAAGAAAGTATCTTAATTATTTTTCCAGATGCTAAAAAAGAAAGCTATAAAGAAATACTATTTCTTAAAGAAACGAATGACCATATAGCCGTATGGGAAGGTGAAAAACTTACTAAAGAGAAGGCTTTTGAAACTTCTGGGATAAAAACAGTGTATTGGTTAGATGAATTAGATAAGGTGCTTTATGAGCTCATGACTATGGCAGAGTATGTATATATCAATACCAATGAGCATTATAGAGCGAGTGTTGAAACAGAAACCCGTGATGCGAGATTTATTAAAGCCTTACAACAAAAATATCCTGCACATAGTTATTTACGTAGTCAGCCAATATTGCAAAGAATTCGTTCTGTAAAAGAACAAGCAGAAATAGATCTTATTCAAACTGCTTGCCATATTACAGAGAAAGGGTTTAGACGTGTCTTAGAATTTATCAAACCAGGGGTGATGGAGTACGAAATTGAGGCCGAATATATTCATGAATTTATACGAAATAGATCAGATGGATTTGCTTATACCCCTATCATAGGATCTGGATATAATGCTTGTGTTCTGCACTATGTAGAGAATAATCAAGCCTGTAAGTCAGGAGATATGATTTTAATGGATGTAGGGGCAAGTTATGCCAATTATGCTAGTGACATGACACGATCTGTACCTGTTAATGGCAAATTTTCCCCTCGACAAAAACAAGTTTATAACGCCGTATTAAGAGTTAAGAATAAAGCGGCTAGTATGCTAAAACCTGGTGTGTTGTGGGCAGAATACCATGTTGAAGTAGGTAAATTAATGACCGATGAACTGATAGGCTTAGGTTTAATTACCAAAGAAGATGTGGCTAACGAAGATCCAGATTGGCCAGCCTATAAAAAATATTTCATGCACGGTACCTCACACCATATGGGTTTAGATACTCACGATTATGGTATTTTAACAGAACCGATGCAGGCAGGAATGGTTTTTACAGTGGAGCCAGGAATTTATATTCCTGAAGAGAATTTAGGTATTCGGTTGGAAGATGACTATGTGATTCAAGAGAATGGAGAGCCTCTTAATTTAATGGCTAATATTCCTATAGAAGTAGATGAAATAGAAGCTTTAATGCAATCATAAATTATTGAAAGTAAGATTAATAACAGAAACATCAATAGCTAAAAGAAGTTATTATGGAATTAAAGAAGATAGAAAATACTAATATTTATGAATTTAGGTCTAACGACCGTTTAACAGAAGAGGAGGCTAAAAAACTAAGTCAATCTTTTGAGGAGTTTAAAAGGAATGGCGAGAAAATTAGTTTGCTTGGGATTATAGAGAAAATTCCATTACCAAAAGACTTCTCGATATTAGACGATTTGATCAAACTTAAAATAAGCTCTATCAACGTAATTGAAAAATATGCTGTTTTATCAGATAAAGAATGGTTGGAAAATTTGGTGCCGGTAGCCAACTTTTTCACTCCAGGTCTTCCCATAAGAACTTTTGAATTAAATCAGCGTAATGAGGCCATTAACTGGCTTAATGAGAAGAGCATTAAAGAATATAGCCCTGAAGATTACTTGTCTAATATAGATATTAAAAAAATAGGTGCAAATGCCTTTGAAATACATATTCCTCATAAAAAAATAAATCATGCAGCAATGTCTGCCATGTATAATGTTATGGGTAGCCAAGAAAATAATGAGAAGCTCAATATTTTAATTGTATTTGAATCATTCCCTTCATTTGATAGTTTTAAGGCAATGGTTGAAGGTATAAAAGTAGATTTTAAAGCCATTGGTAGAATTGATAAATATGCCATAGTATCTGATGCTAAATGGACAGAAACTTACACTAAAATAGGAGATTTTATTACACCGGGTATGGACATGAAGTTTTTCGCGATGGAAGAATTAAAAATTGCGAGAAGATGGGCTTTTAATAGAGAGAATATCTAATAAGGATAGCTCACCTATGCAGGGTGTTTAGAACTCTAGTTTAGATAACAAGTTAAAAGCATAAGAAAAGCAATAAATAGATTATCTCATCATGGCTGTCACTCGTTTTAAAAATGCCAATATTCATTATACGGTTTCTGGCTCTGGAGAAACAGTGGTTTTATTACATGGTTTTTTAGAGCATATTTATATGTGGCAAGACATAATTCTTGCCCTTAGTCAAACCTCTAAAGTCATAGCGATTGATCTTTTAGGTCACGGCAAAACAGATAGCATAGGTTATATTCACACTATTGAAGATCAGGCTCATCTAGTTCGTCATGTTTTAAAAGAGCAACAATGTACTCGTGGTAGTTTGGTAGGGCATAGCATGGGAGGATATGTGGCGCTTGCTTTCGCGGAAATATATCCAGAATTGACCCATAGAATAGTTTTGTTAAATTCGACGGCATACCCCGATTCTGAAGAAAAAAAGATAAACCGAGATAGAGCCATTAATGCAGTAAAGTATAATGCCCAGACCTTTATTAAAATGGCCATTGTTAATTTATTCACACCCATAAATCAGGTCGCATACAAAGCACAAGTTCATAAAGTTACACAAGAGGCTTTAAAAACTCCAGTTCAAGGTATTATTGCAGCTTTAGAAGGGATGAAAATTAGAAAAGACAGAACCCATTTATATCAAAATAAAGCTTTTTCGTTTTTAATGATTTTAGGTAAAGAAGATCCAGCAATTCCCTATCAATCTCTTCTTAGTCAAACAAAAGGTACCGATGTTTTGGTAAAGAAGTTAGATGGTGGGCATATGTCTCATATAATTTTTAAGAAAAAGGTTATTAGCTTATTAAAAGAATTTTTTGGAAGTACACTGGTTTAATTGACTCCGAATGAATTATTGAGATGGCTTAAAATTTTTGAAGGATTATAGGCATAACCATCCTTAAATACCAAATGTATGTTGTTGATATTATTGGGCTGTTGTTTGAGGTTGCCATTAATCAAAACCAAATTGGCACGTTGCTCTAAAGCAATAGAACCTATTTTAGAATCTCCTAAAATGGCAGCACCATTTGAGGTCATTATTTTTATGGCTTCTTCAACTGTAAATCCAGCATCAATGAGCAATTCAAAATTTCTAAGGTCTCCAAATCCAGGTAATACATGTCTGCCAGCATCTACTCCAGCAGTTAATAAACCACCTTTTTTATAGAATTGATACTCAAAATTCATGATACGCTTCATACGCCTTAATCTCGTACTATCACTATTTTTTTGAGCAGATTGCTTATGCTCTAAGTACCTTTTTTTTAAATATGGCGACATGATATTATAACTAATTTCATCTACATGAACTCTTTGAGGAATACTAGATTCATAAATAGCAAGGGTAGAGGTAAGAGCTATTTTCTTTTCGACCATTAAGTCAAGTAAATGTTGTACTTCACTACTGTTTAAATCTAGTGAATCGATATAGGTTCTGGAGCCATTGCAAATACCTTCTGTTTTATCATGTCTAAAATCGCTAATACTATTAAGACCATGTTCTAATTTATCAACCTGCATTCTAATGGCATCTTCAAAAGTTATTGAACATAGGTGAGCGGCTACTTTTACATTATTTTGATGTGATTGTTCTATAAGTAACTTTAAATACTTGGGTTCAATATGTCGATAAGCCTTAAACCATTGAACTCCTTTCTCTATCCAGTAATTTAAAGTATCTCGTAAATGGTCTTCACTTTTCGGAATGATCATGTTAATATTACCACCTTTTCCCGTGATGAAAGGCCCACTGGTATATATATCAGGTCCAATTATTTTGCCAAGAGCAATATTTTTAGCTAAACGTATTTCTGGATTTGGTAATGCTGCACCACAAGTTTGTATGCTGGTAACACCATTAGCCAAGTAGAGTTGTGCGGCCTTAAGGCCCACAAATGGGAATTGAGGTATATGTAAATGATTGTGAACACCAACCAAACCAGGAATAAGAGTTTTACCCTTGGCATTGATTATGGTTAGGCCTTCAGGTGGTGTAATTTTATGAGAATCTCCAATTTTTTTAATTATACCATGTTCAATAATTACAGTTTGGTTGTCGAGGGAAGGCTGCCCTAAACCATCAATGATGGTGGCATTAACAATGATAAACGAATTATTTTTTGATTTAGGTAGTTGGGGTTTAGAATAATAAGGTTTGGTAGTTGAGTTTTGGTATGCTTGGGGTAGGTTTGTATCTATTGTTCCTTTCTTTTGGCAGGAAATAAACACCAAAAAATATATAAATAATATTCTTCTCAAGTTTGTTGGTTTAGTTAAAATATGTCATAAAGTTAAACTAGTTTCTGAATATTTTCTATAAAATGGTGTTTTAGATGATTTTGGTTGATGAGTTATTGTGTCGTGATTAAGTGAAATTTATCTCACTGTTTTAATTATAGCCAAAGCCTCTTTAACTTTATTTTCTAGAGCTGTATAGTCTTGATTGGCTAAAATGTCTTTAGAAATAAGTTGTGATCCCATACCAACACAAGTTACACCAGCATCGAACCAACCTTTTAAATTGTCTTGGGTAGGAGAAACACCACCAGTAGGCATTATGCTTGTCCACGGTTGAGGGCCTTTAACGCCTTTGACGAATTTTGGCCCGTAGATATCACCAGGAAATAATTTTACTATTTCGCAACCCAATTCTTCTGCTTTAGCGATTTCGGTTAAAGTACCACAGCCAGAAGACCATAACACTTTTCTGCGGTTACAGACTATTGCAATATCTTCTCGTAATACCGGAGTTACAATAAAATTAGCGCCTAGTTGCATGTATAAACTTGCGGCAGCTGCATCGGTAACAGATCCAACCCCCATAATCATACCTGGTAATTCTGCTATGGCGTATTTGGTTAATTGAGCAAATACTTCATGAGCAAAGTCTCCTCTTGCCGTAAATTCTAATAAGCGTGCACCACCATTGTAGCAAGCTTTTAATACTTTTTTACTCAATTCTATATCATGATGAAAAAAAAGAGGTACCATACCAGTTTCTTTCATCACTTGAGCTACTTCAATTCTTGAATATTGTGCCATTTTTTTGTTTTTTTTGATGTAGAATACTGAGATCTTAAAATAAGATCTCAGTATTCAATTGTCAACTCAAAATTAATATAATGTTATCTTGCAACTCTACCAGAGGCATCACCACCCATGAGTTTTTCAACTTCTTCTACGGTAACTAAATTAGCATCACCTTTAATGGTGTGTTTTAAACATGAAGCTGCCACGGCAAAGTCTAAAGCGTTTTGATCATCATCTGGATACTGTAATAATCCGTAAATTAAGCCACCCATAAAACTATCTCCACCACCAACTCTATCTACAATGTCTGTAATTTGATATTGGCGGGTTTCATACATTTTTGTACCATCATATAATACACCTGCCCAAGTATTATGGCTTGCAGAAATCGAACCTCTTAGAGTAGTAATTACTTTTTTGGCTTTTGGAAATTTTTTCATCATTTGCTGGCAAACGGATAAAAATGCATCGGCTTTAACATGGTGCCCTTCAGTTTGTACTGAAATACCTTCGGGTTTGATACCGAAATGCATTTCTGCATCTTCTTCATTACCTAATACAATATCGCAATACGAGGTAAGCTCGGTCATAATTTCTTCTCGCTTGGCATTATCGCAGTATTTCCAAAGTTTAGCTCTATAATTTAAATCGGTAGAAATGGTAATACCCTTATCGCTTGCTGCTTTTACGGCTTCTAAACAAGTATCCGCCGCGCTTTGTGAAACGGCAGGCGTAATACCAGTCCAATGAAACCATTTAGTATCTTGAAAAACTGCATCC
>JAUIJW010000229.1 GCA_030431085.1 Bacteroidia bacterium | reverse complement strand
CTTCCATATTTCTGATAATAGTAGAAATGGTATTGTAATGAGGTTTAGGGTCGGGTAGTTCGGCTATAATCTCTTTTACAAAAGCCTTATCCAGTTGCCAGAGTATAGTTAAAATTTCTTCTTCTTTGTTGGTAAGTTTTTCCATAAAAAATATTTGTTTCAAATATAACTACAAAAATAGTTATAAAACTATAAAAACAGTTTTTTTAACAATTTTTTAATGATTCTAAACCACTATATTTGTAAAAACAGGAGATGGATTATCTATTATTACTCGTTGGATTTATAGTTTTAATTTTGGGAGGTAACTGGTTGCTAAAGGCTGCTGTAGGCATGGCATTGCGATTAGAAATTCCTAAAATTATTATAGGCATGACGGTGGTGTCATTTGCCACTTCTGCACCAGAATTAATTGTAAGCCTCAATTCTGCGTTAAGCGGTTATGCAGATATTTCTTTAGGAAATGTGATAGGGTCTAATATAGCTAATATTGGTTTGGTGTTAGGTTTGGTGACGATAATCAGTACTATTCAGGTTGAAAAAAGTTTTTACACTACCGATTGGCCTGTCATGATGTTAGCTTCTTTATTGTTGTATTTTTTTATGTTTAAAGATGAGACTTTACAGCGTTATGAGGGTGTTATTTTACTGGTAAGTTTAATCGTTTTTTTAGTTTATCTGTTAAAATTTCAGAAAGTGGCTGTAGCCGATGAGGTAGATAATGAAAGTGCAATTTTACCCGTTAAGATGCTTTTTTTATATCTTATTATAGGAGGGGTAGGTCTTTGGTTAGGGTCTGAATTACTTATAAAAAGTGCTGTAAATATTGCCACCAATTTTAATATTAGCGAAAGAATTATTGGAATTACCATAATTTCAGTAGGTACAAGCATACCAGAATTGGCTGCGTCTATTATTGCTGTCATTAAAAAAGAGAAAGCTATTTCTTTAGGTAATTTATTAGGGTCTAATGTATTTAATATACTTGCCGTTTTAGGGATTACTTCAATTGTTACTCCAATTCAAGGTAAAGATCCAAGTCTTATGAGTAATGATATGATGTGGATGTTACTTTTCGCCTTATTGGTATTGCCCTTAGTGTTTGTGCCTGTGAGAATGAAGTTAGGCTGGAAAGAAGGAATTATTTTACTAGGAACGTATGTAGTCTTTATCGCTTTAATGATATAAAAAATGCCCCTAAAAATTAGGGGCACTTTTCGTATTTATAAAAATCAGATTTATAAAGCAGATTTTACTGTTTCAATAATTCTACCAGCAATTTTATAAGGATCACCGTTTGATGCAGGTCTTCTATCTTCTAACCAACCTTTCCATCCATTTTCAACGGTAATGATTGGAATACGAATTGAAGCACCTCTATCAGATATACCGTAGCTAAAATCAGATACGTGTGCCGTTTCATGTAAACCTGTTAAACGTTCGTCATTAAAAGCACCGTAAACTTCAATATGCTTTTCAGTTACAGGTCTAAAGGCTTCACATATTTTTTCATAAGTTTCTTTAGAACCACAAGTTCTTAAAACGCTGTTAGAGAAGTTAGCATGCATACCAGAACCGTTCCAGTCACCTTTTACAGGTTTAGGGTGTAATTCGATATAGTAACCATATTTTTCAGTTAATCTATTTAATAAATAACGCGCAATCCAAATTTCATCACCTGCCTTCTTAGCGCCTTTGGCGAACAATTGAAATTCCCATTGACCTGGGGCAACTTCTTGATTGATACCCTCAAAATTTAAACCAGCATCAATACATTGGTTGGCATGTTCTTCAACAAAATCTCTACCCCATGTATATCTACCACCTACAGAACAATAGTACTTACCTTGAGGGCCTGGGAAACCACCTCTTGGGAATCCTAATGGTAAATCAGTTTCAGTATCCATTAAGAAATATTCTTGTTCAAATCCAAACCAAAAATCATTATCATCATCGTCGATTTTAGCTCTAGCATTTGATGGGTGTGGTGTGCTATCTGCATTTAATACTTCACACATAACTAGATAACCGTTCAATCTATCTGGATCTGGATAAATTGCTACAGGCTTTAATAAACAATCAGAAGAACCGCCTTCTGCCTGTTCTGTAGATGATCCGTCAAAAGACCATATTTTACAATCTTCTAATTTTCCACTAAAATCTTCTTCAATTTTAGTTTTACTTCTTAACTCTTGGGTTGGTTGATGTCCGTCTAACCAAATGTACTCTAATTTTGATTTACTCATTTTTCTGATTTTTTGTACAATGTCATTATTTACTGAGCAAATGTAAATAAATAAGTAATTATTCAAAAAAATAGGGGGTTGTTTTTTGCTTTATGAGGTTATTTTTATCAATACCCTATTTTTGATAGGGGTAAAAACATAAAAGATTAAAAAATTAAGTTTATTATTTTTAGATTGTTATTTTAATCAAGTATTTTTGCCCTTAAAAAGCACCCATCATGTCTAAAATGCGATTTGCAGCGATATCAAAGGCTGAGAAAAGAAAAAAAATCATAATTAGAGAAGAGGAAAAAAGATCAGCATTATTTGCATCCAATGTCTTTAGCGAAAAAGCCATGGCTCAACACTTATCAAAAGAGGCTTTTGATGGTTTAAGAGAGGCCATGAGAAAGGGTAAAAAAATAGATCGAAAAATAGCCAATCAAATTGCTGTAGCTTTAAAAGATTGGGCCATGAGTAAGGGGGCCACACATTATACGCATTGGTTTCAGCCATTAACGGGAGGTACAGCAGAAAAACATGATGCCTTTTTTGAGACGAATGATGGTGGTACGGCTATAGAAAGATTTGAAGGTAATGAGTTGGTACAGCAAGAACCAGATGCTTCTAGTTTTCCGCATGGAGGTATTAGAAATACATTTGAGGCTAGAGGATATACAGCTTGGGACCCAACTTCGCCAGCTTTCGTTTATGGCACCACATTGTGTATACCTACTATATTTGTGTCTTATACTGGTGAAGCTCTAGATAATAAAACACCTTTGTTGAGAGCATTACAAGCTGTGGATAAACAAGCTACAGCTATTGCTAAATATTTCGATAAAAACGTAAGTAAAGTTAGTGCATCCTTAGGGTGGGAACAAGAATATTTTTTAATAGATAAAGCGCTGTATGTCGCCAGACCGGATTTGGTATTAACGGGTAGAACTTTGTTGGGCCACAGTTCGGCCAAGGGGCAGCAATTAGATGATCATTATTTTGGGAGTATCCCCCAAAGGGCTATGTCGTTCATGCAAGAATTAGAAATTGAATGTATGAAATTAGGCATTCCGGTTAAAACGCGCCATAATGAGGTAGCGCCTAATCAGTTTGA
>JAUIJW010000228.1 GCA_030431085.1 Bacteroidia bacterium | reverse complement strand
GTAACGATGTAGCTTGCATCTTGGCTAATTAAGGGAGCAAGTCTAGTTTTATGGTTTAAGGTCATCATGCGAACACCTTCCGCATTCCAAAGCATCGCTTTTTGATCATCGGCGTGGCTCAGAAGAAATTTTTCATCAGCACTGGCCTGGATAGACCGAACCGCCTGAGTATGATTGTTAATGGTTATGGAAGTATCTACCGATAAATTTACGAACATCATTTCAGAATGTTCTGATGCTCCTAATAAGGTGTTTCCATTCTTGAAAAAGTGAACTGTCGTAACCAATCCATCCATTAGGTAGGTATTGGTTTCCTTTCCAGATTTATCCCATACTTTAATTTGATTGTTTAGACTTTGCGTCAAAATCTTTTTTCCATCTTCTGAAAACTTTTCATTTACACTTTGCAAAGTTGAAGTGCGCTTAAAATTGTTGGGAGCAACTAAATTTAATTGGTATTGATGTCTATTCTTTTGCTGTAGCAGGATCGTTTGTTATTCTTTTTCTAGCCCTAGAAATGATTCTAGGTATCCAACTTTATAAAGAAGATACGCCGGAGACAGCCAGTGTGGTACCTTTGGCATTTCCATTAATAGCTGGTGCTGGTACCATGACGACAATTCTTTCGCTTAAAGCGGAATTTCATACTATAAATATTGTGATTGCTATTGTGGTGAATATGATCTTTGTGTATATTGTTCTAAAATCGTCAAAAAAAATCGAACAGTTAATTGGAAAAGGGGGTATCAATGTGGTAAGAAAAATATTTGGCGTTATTTTAATGGCTATTGCGGTAAAACTATTCGCCTCTAATATTCAAGGCTTATTTAATATGTAAACACATGAAAATGGATGTATTGATCATTGGTGGTGGTGTTGCAGGCATGTCTTGTGCCTTAGTGTTAGGATCGGCTAAAGTAAAGCCTTATGCTAAAGATAAATCTATTGGTATTATTGCCCACCAAAGAGCGTCGGATTTAGATCGTGCTTTATTCAATAATGTGCTTGGATTACCTCTGGGCACCACAGGAAAAGACATTTTAGACAACGGTAAATTACAGTTAAAGACGGCATATCCTCATGTGCAACAAATTGAAAATGAAAAAGTCTTAAAGGTAAGTGGAAGTTCTGGTCAATTTACAATCGTTACCAACAAGAGTAAATACCATGCAGCGATAATCGTTGTTGCCTGTGGTAAATCTAATCTATTTTCTATTGAGGGTTTAAATCAATATGTCATCCCACATGAAAATATGCCTCCTCAAAAAGAAAGAATTCAATTAAAACATATCAATCATAAAGTAGCAAAGGGCATTTATGTTGCTGGAGTGCAGGCCGGATTGAGAAACCAATTTGCTATTGCCGCAGGGAGTGGCGCACAGGTAGCTACTGATATTTTAACCCTCTGGAATGACGGAAAAACTTCTATGGTTCACGACGCTATTGAGCAATAGGGTATCCTTCTTGATCTAATTCTTTTACCTTAGCGATCATTTTATCTTGAGCATTGATCACTTCATAGAAGGCATTCGCATCAAACAATTGTTGAGCAAATAAGGCTTTTAAGTACAGTTTTAAATTGCTGTATTCTTTAATATCTAAATCTGTCTTTTGAATATCGAGACTCTTTAAATATTCTTTTATTATTACCTCACCTTTATCAAAATTTACCATAAACTCAGCATGCGTAAATTTTTCTAATACATTTCTGTGGTTATCGGTATAATCAAATACAAAATCGTTTAATTTTCGATAGTGAAGATTCGAGAAAAATCTGGTAGTATCAATAGCCACAAAAACATCTGGTATAATACCTCCTCCACCATATACTACTTTACCTTTTGGCGTTACATATTTAAGTGAATCATTTACTTTGATGCTATCTTTAGACACCAGTTCTCCATCAATAAACCGGTGTTCAAACTCGTTGAAATAATCTTGACTGCCACTATGATCATATGGTTTTTGGATAGAACGGCCTGTAGGTGTATAATATCTCGACACGGTTAATCTAACGGCAGAACCATCGCCTAATCCCATCTCTTGTTGTACCAATCCTTTACCAAAAGATCGCCTGCCAACAATAGTACCTTTATCATTGTCTTGCAGTGCTCCAGCCACAATTTCACTTGCCGATGCCGATGATCCGTTAATTAACACAAACACATGTCCGTTTTCAAAACTACCGGCATTCGTGGCAAATGTTTCGTCTACCTTACCGCTTTTATTTTTTGTAAACACAATAAGCTTTCCTTTTTCTAAAAACTCATCAATAATTTTTGTGGCAATCTGCATATAGCCCCCTGGATTATGCCTTAAATCCAGTACTAATTTTTTCATTCCTTTACTTAAAAGATCATCTAATGATGTTTTAAATTCATCATAGGTAGTCGCCGCAAATTTGTTGATTTTTATATAGCCTAAGCTATCATTAATCATATAATGCGCATCTACACTATTAATAGCCACGTCACCTCTAACAATTGTAAAAGGTAATATTCTGCTTTCAGACTTTCGAAACACTTGAACCTCAACTTTGGTTCGGGGTTCTCCTTTTAAAGTTTTTAAAATGTAATCACTCGTCAAGTTTCTATTAAATAAAGTATCATTATTAGCCACAAGAATTCTATCTCCTGCTTTTAGCCCTGCCTTTTCACTGGGCCCATTCTTTAAAACCCTTATTACAGTTAAAGAGTCTTTATACATCCTAAACTGAACTCCAATACCCACAAATTTACCATTCATGGTCTCCGCTATACTTTCTTGCTCTTTAGCAGGAATATAAACTGAGTGTGGGTCTAGCTTACCCAGCATATTTTTAATGGTGCCATCTAGCAAACTATCGGTATCAACCTCATCAACATACTCATAGTGAATATAGTCTATTAGTCTTTTTATTTTTTTTTCTTGCGGTGTTCCACCAAAAAAAGTAATGGTTTTCTTAGGATAGTTTAATGAGCTGCCAATAAAAATTCCAAAAGCTATCGCAATGGCAATAATTAATGGTAGTAATATTTTTGTTTTTTTATTCATTTATGGGTAAGTGAACGATTTCTATATTGGCTTTTTTTAGAAACTCAAGACCTTCGGTATCTTTATAAGCACTGGTATACACCACTCTTGTAATACCAGATTGATGTATTAATTTGCTACAGTCTTTACAAGGCGATAAGGTAATGTATAAAGTAGCCCCCTTAGCAGACTGTGTAGACGCCGCTACTTTCAAAATCGCATTGGCTTCTGCATGTAGAACATGCCATTTTGTTTCACCTTTTTCATCCTCACAACAGTTATCAAAACCCGTTGGTGTACCGTTGTAGCCATCAGAGATAATCATTTTATCCTTAACG
>JAUIJW010000020.1 GCA_030431085.1 Bacteroidia bacterium | reverse complement strand
TAAACTGTTTCAAATAGAAAAAAGAGGATTTATTAAAGAAGGATATTTTGCAGATTTAGTGTTGGTAAATCCTCAACAGCCACAAACGGTTACCAAAGACAATATTTTGTATAAATGTGGTTGGTCTCCTTTTGAAGGGACGACCTTTAATGCTACCATTACACATACTTTTGTTAATGGTTATTTACTGTATAATCAAGGTAATTTTAATGATAAAATTAAAGGCCAACGTTTAAGATTTAACCGATGAAATTTTTAAAGTATTTGGTAATAATTGGTTTGATTTTTATATCCTGTAAAAGTGTAACCGATGTTGAAAAACCCGAGGATTTAATTCCCGAACCAGAGATGGTAGATATTTTGGTAGATTTACATTTAGCCAGTTCAACCTATAATATTAATAATAAACAAGCTTTAAAGGGCGTTAATTATATTTCTATTGTTAAAGATAAATATGGTATTGATAGTGTAAAGTTCGAAAAGAGTAATGCCTACTACGCTTCTAATGTAGATACGTATTTAAAAATGTTTAAAAAAGTAGAAAGTAGAATTAATGCACTGAAGAAAAATTATGAAACCGAGATGGACTCTTTAATTCTACGTGATGAAATCTTAGAGGAGCAAAATTCTGCGGGCAAAGAAAAAAACTAAATTGTAGTAGTATTGCGGTAATCTGTTGTAATGCGTTTTAGCGTCGTATCAATAGAATTAAATGAATAACCTAAAGTTTTCTTAATTTTATCAGCACTATATTTATCAATACTTAAAGACGAGCGTATAGAGTTTTTGGTTACCAAAGCAGGTTTATTGAACAATCTACTTTTAAGATAATCTAATCGCCATACCAATCCGCCAAGCCAGGGAGTTACTTTAATATATGGTCTTTTTTTATTGAAAAAATCGGCCATTTTAAAGAACAATACTTTAAAAGATAAATTGTGCCCTACCAAGATAAACCTTTCATTTTGAATGTTACTCTGCATTAATTGTATCATAATTTTAACCACATCGATTACATCTATAAATCCGGTTACTCCTTCGGTATAAAAAGGAAATTCACGATCAATTTTAGAGAACAATGCGCCACTGCCTTGCTGCCAAAAACCGCTACCTAAAATAACTCCGGGGTTTACAATAACAACAGGAACTCCCTCTTGTGAAGCGCGCCATACTTCCATTTCTGCACCGTATTTGGTAATAGAATAGCCACTTTTATTTCCATCACTATTCCATGGTTCATCTTCAGAAGTTAGATTCTTAGTTTTAGATTTTTCTACCGCCGCAATTGAGCTTACAAAACAAAGTTTTTTTATGGCATTGGTCACACAAAGATTAACGATGTTAGAAGTTCCCTCAATATTCACCTTTCTCATGGTTTGATAGTCTTTCGAATCAAAAGAAATAAAGGCTGCACAATGGTAAACATGAGTAATATTAGTAAAGGCTTGTTCTAAAGACGGGATGTCGTTTAAATCGGCTTTAACCCATTCAATTTGTTCTGTTAGATGACGATGGTTTTCATCCAAAAGGTTAAACAGTTTTTCAACAGCCTTTAAGCGATGCTTATCACGATAAATGGCTTTTACCGATGAATTATTTTGCAACAAATAATACAGCAAATGCGACCCTACTAAACCCGTACCACCAGTAACTAAAATCATATCACGAAAATATAAAATTAAGTCAGTATTGAAAGCTAATACAACAGATAATTTTCAAGAGAAAAAAAGCACTTAAAAATCTTTCAAATCAAGACTTCTTTAGTGCCAGTATCTTTAGTATCTTTGCCAAAATTTTGTAGAAAATGAAAACAAATTTTGTTGAAGAATTAACTTGGAGAGGGCTGTTACATAATATCATGCCCGGTACTGAAGAACAATTACAAAAAGAACAAACTGCCGCGTACATAGGATTTGATCCTACGGCAGATTCATTGCATATTGGTAGCTTGGTTCAAATCATATTATTAATGCATTTGCAAAAGGCCGGACACAAACCTATAGCTTTGGTTGGTGGTGCCACCGGTATGATAGGAGACCCTTCTGGTAAATCGGCTGAGAGAAATTTGTTAGACGAACATAC
Organism: Bacteroidia bacterium; assembly: GCA_030431085.1. GTDB lineage: Bacteria > Bacteroidota > Bacteroidia > Flavobacteriales > Flavobacteriaceae > Lutimonas. Next base: position 16,497 of record JAUIJW010000020.1, on the reverse strand, counting down.
ACTAGAAAAGAACATCGCGGGTGTTAAAGCTACATTAGAGCGATTTATCGATTTTAATAGCGATGCCAGTACCGCCGCAGAATTGGTCAATAACTACGATTGGATGAAAGATATCTCTTTTTTAGATTTTGCAAGAGATATAGGCAAGCATATAACGGTAAATTATATGATGGCTAAAGATTCTGTAAAAAAACGCTTTGAAGCGGATGCTAAAGAAGGCATGAGTTTTACAGAATTTACATATCAGCTTATTCAAGGATATGACTTTTTACATTTATACAAAGCAAAAAACTGCCTGTTACAAATAGGGGGAAGCGATCAATGGGGAAATATTACTACAGGTACAGAGCTCATTAGAAGAAAAGTACAAGGAAAGGCATATGCTTTAACCAGTCCGTTAGTTACCAAAGCAGATGGCACTAAGTTTGGTAAAACCGAAGGAGGCAATATTTGGCTTGACGCCGAAAGAACATCACCATACAAATTTTACCAGTATTGGTTAAATGCCTCAGATGTTGATGCCGAGAAATACATTAAAATATTTACGTTTTTAGATAAGGATACCATAGATAAATTAGTAGAAGAGCATTATGAAGCACCTCATCTTAGGGTTTTACAGAAAAAAGTAGCAAAGGAAGTAACGGTAATGACACATGGCCAAGAAGCGTATGAAAATGCGTTAAAAGCATCGACCATTTTGTTTGGTAAATCCACTGCGAATGATTTAAAAAATTTAGACCAGCAAACATTTTTAGATGTGTTTGAAGGCGTACCTCAAGCAGAAATTAATAGAAATGATTTAGAAGAAGGCATAAATATTGTGGAAGCACTTAATGAAAAATCGGGGTTTTTGAAGTCTAACGGAGAAGCGAGAAGAGCTTTAAAAGAAAATTCAATTTCTGTCAATAAAGAAAAAGTAAACGATACCTGCACACTTTCTACCACCGATCTCATTGCAGATAAATTTGTATTATTACAAAGAGGAAAAAGAAATTACTTTTTATTAAAAATTAAATCGTAGGTTAACACAAAAGTCAATTCAACCAAACCATGAAACTTTTTATTAGAATTACACTATTACTTTTTTTAATAAGTGCCTGTGAACAAAAGGAAAAAAACCAATTTAATACCAACAAATTAAGGGGTAGTTATTCTGTAGACTTAACACCTACGGTTAACCAGCTGTCTGATGATTTAGATAACGATAATGAATTTTTAATTATGGCAAAAAGCATTGCGAATATTGCCATTAATGCGATTAAATTAAGGGTAAATTTTCATGATAAGGAGCAGGCAGAAATAGAGATCGACCCTAAAATGAAACGCTTGGTAGAATCGCTTATAGATGAACCTGTAGATAGCCTAAATCAGTTTTGGTATAAAGTTGATCAAGATTCTATACTTTATTTAAAGAAAGAGGCTACAGGTGATTATCAAGAATGGGGAGTAATTAATGAGTATTCAAATGATTATAAAACCCTAAAAATACGTCTTTCTGGAAAGGCTCTCAATAAAGAAGATATATTTCTTAATCTTAAAAGGGTAGAAGAAAAAGAAGTACTGATAGATTAACAAACTTTAGACTATTTTTTTTCTAGAAACCGTAAGGCCATCTCTTATGGGTAAGATAATGGTTTCAACACGTTTATCGGCTTTAAGCAGTTCATTGTATTGTTGTAAAGCCTTGGTGTCAATATCCTTTTCTGTAGCAGGATGCAGCACTTTACCGCTCCACAATACATTGTCAGAAATGATAATACCTCCAGTACTAACCTTATCAACTACTGCATTAAAGTAGTTAGAATAGTTCTCTTTATCGGCATCAATAAAAACCAAATCAAAAGAGGTGTTTAAATCTTTTATAATGTCTAAAGCTTCTCCTAAGTATGTTTTTATTTGCGAAGCATAACCAGATTTTTGAAAATATTTTTGTTGTAAACTTTGCAATTCTTCATTATGATCTATGGTGTAGATAAAACCATTTTTAGCTAAGCCTTCCGCCATACAAAGGGTGGCATAACCGGTATAGGTACCTATTTCAAGAATATTAACAGGGCGCACTAGTTTTGAAAGCAGCGAGAGTAACCTTCCCTGAAAATGACCACTTAACATTCTTGGCGCTAATACTTTTTGCCATGTCTCCTGGCTAAGCTCTTGTAAAAGCAGAGGTTCATCTTCTGTGTGGAGGTCTACATATTCTGCAATATCTTTTGGTATAAAATCCATTGTTTTAAAGTACTGGGGCAAAAAGACGGGCTATTGAACAAATAAGTTTAACATGCCACGGTCTTTCTGTTAATTCTTGTATATTTAATTGATAACAGTGATTTAAATCTTCTTCAAATTGCTGTGTCATGGTTTGAGCTACTTCCTGGTCGAGTATAAAAGCATTGACTTCTGCGTTAAGATTAAAACTTCTGTAATCCATGTTGGTACTGCCTATAGTACAAATATAATCATCAATAACTAAAGTTTTGGCATGAATCATACCCTTAGTATAGTAATACACTTCAACACCACATTCAATAAGTTCTTTAAGGTAGGTTTGCGAGGCGTAGTAAGCCGTTTTTATGTCTGGCTTTTTGGGGATAATCAATTTAATTTTTACACCACTTTTACTCGTTATTTTTATGGCATTTAAAATAGATTCATTAGGTAAAAAATAAGGTGTAGTAATTAAAATATCTTTAGAAGCATTGGTAATCATGCTAAAAAAAGCCTCCATAATGCTCTGATTTCGGTCGCCATATTCGCTACCCATCACACACATGGCTGTTGAATCATCAACTTTAATAGGCTCTTTTGGTTTTAGCGCTTTATGCGGAATTTCTTGCCGACTTACGAAATACCAATCACTAATAAAAATATACTGTAAGTCTTGAACAGCCTCGCCAATAATTTTTATATGAGAATCTCGCCAATATAAATTTTGAGGGTTAGGATTAATATAACGGTCAGACATGTTAATACCACCTAAAAAACCAATGGTATTATCTATGATAGCTATTTTACGGTGACTACGATAATTGGCCTTATGGGCTAAACGAGAAAAGAATACAGGCATGTACGGATAGATTTCTACCCCCGCAGCCTTTAGCTTTTTTATAGAAGTTTTTGTAATGGCACTACCCACATCATCATAAATCACTCTAACGATTATACCTTCTTTTGATTTAAGGCATAATAAATCGATAATTTGTAAACTAATCTTGTCATTATTAATAATATAGTACTCAAGGTGAATATTTTGTTTGGCTTTTTTTATGGCTTTAATGAGTGCAGGGAATTTTTTTTCACCATTGATAAGAAACTCGATTTCATTGTCTAAAGTAAAATTGACCTGTTCATTCTGATAGAATAATTGGGGTAGTTTATTCTTTTTTAGCTGAGGAAGGTTTTTAAGTGCTTTATTTCTTTGTGTTTTTTTAGATAATAATACATTGTTATAATGTCGTTTACGAGAATAATATTTGTTTTTTTGATAATGAACACCCAATAAAAAATAAAGTAATATACCAACAACTGGTACTAGTAGGATTAAGAAAATATAAGCAAAAGATTTTTCTGGTTTTTTATTATCAATAATGATTTGAAAAATAATAAAACTAACGATAAGGTAATAACAAAGAAGAATATAAGGTTTAAGTTCAATTAAAAAATGCATAGCTGTTATTAGTCTTAAGACCATCAAAGATAAAAAAGCTAATGCATATTGTGTTAAGAATGCATTTTCTCTTTTAATTTTTGTTTCAGTTCTTCTTTTTCTTGCGGTTTTAGATTTTGGTCATCACAAGAGGTTAAATAACGCCCGAAAATTTTTGAGAGTATATTATTTTGCTGTGAGTAAGTTTTACAGTGTTTACAAAGAAACAAGTGTAAGGTTAGTTTTATCTTTTCAAAAAATGAGGCTTCACCATATTGGTTTTTATCACAAATAGTTGTTGCTTCATCGCAACTGATTAGCATTTTCTTAGACATACCTTAATTTTTAAACCAATTTTCTTCTAAACATTTTCTTAACTGTAATCTGGCTCTATGAACGATGACCCATAAATTTGACGCAGATATATTGAGCTCATTACAAATTTCATCTGTATCGTATTGCTTAACTGTTTTTAAGATAAATACCATTCGATATTTTTCTGGTAAACGCTCAATACATTGATCTAAGACCAGTTTTAATTCTTTGTTTTCTATCTTTTTATCGGCAAAATTTCCCCAGCTTTCTGGGATTCGTTCTTCAATCCATCGCCCATTTTTTTCACCGCTCTCATAAAAGTTCATCCTCACTTCTTTTTTACCTTTATTAGAGTTTATTTTTCTGTAATGATCAATAATTTTTCTTTTTAAAATAGAAACCAACCAAGTTCTTTCAGCGGCCTGCCCCCTAAAATTATCTTTACCTTTAATACCAGAAAAAAAAGTGTCTTGTACTAGATCTTTTGCCAAATCATGATTATCTACTCGAGTAATGGCATAGTTAAATAAATAATCTGCATAGTGTTCTACCCACAAATCTGGATTTAAAACATGTTTGGTAGTTTGAGTCATACAAAAATTTTATCGAGTAAATATAGTAATGTTATCGCAATGGGGCACATATTATTTGTACTCGTTCTAAATTAACATTTTTTCTAATACTTTGTCTAAACTTGACTGCATAAATTGAGTGTTAAAATATAGAACTTTGTAAATTTGCTAAAATTTAAACTAAAATGAGCGGATTTTTATCTTCATCTATTGGCAGAAAGGTAGCCATGGCGCTTTCGGCCTTTTTCTTAATGATATTTTTACTACAACATTTAGCCATTAATTTTTTATCAGTTATTAGTCCAGATTTATTTAATGAAGTATCTCATTTTATGGGTACAAATCCATTAATACAATTTGGTTTACAACCGATACTAATTTTTGGCGTATTGTTTCATTTTGTAATGGGCTTTAAATTAGAGTTACAAAACAAAAAAGCTCAAGGGGTGGCTTATGCCAAAAATAATGGAGCAGCCAACTCAACCTGGGTTAGTAGAAATATGGTATTTAGCGGTTTAGTTATACTCGGATTTCTAGTATTACACTTTATTGATTTTTGGTTTCCAGAAATTAATACCAAGTTTATTAATGGAGATTGGTCTGGAACTATAGAAGGAGTTGAAGGTTATCGTTATTACGAAGAGTTAAAACATAAATTCGTTAGCCCGATACGTGTAGGGGCCTATGTTATAGCTTTTGTGTTTTTAATGCTGCATTTGCTACACGGTTTTACCTCAGCCTTTCAATCGATGGGCTCTAGCGCTTCTAGAAGAAAAACATTGCAAAATTTAGGTAAAGCATATGCTTATATTGTACCTATCGCATTTATATTTATCGCTATTTATCACCACTTAAACCATTAATCAATCTATGACAACTTTAAATTCAAAAATACCTAAAGGGCCATTAAAAGATAAATGGACAACTTACAAAGATAAAATAGACTTAGTAAACCCTGCCAATAAACGTTTGATAGACGTAATTGTGGTTGGTACTGGTTTAGCAGGAGGTTCGGCTGCAGCAACTTTAGCCGAATTAGGTTACAATGTTAAAGCATTTTGTTATCAAGATTCTCCACGTAGAGCACATTCTATTGCTGCGCAAGGAGGTATTAATGCGGCCAAGAATTACCAAGGTGATGGAGATTCTGTGTATCGATTATTTTATGATACGGTAAAAGGAGGTGATTATAGAGCCAGAGAAGCTAATGTGTATCGTTTGGCAGAAGTTTCGGCTAATATTATTGACCAATGTGTAGCTCAAGGCGTACCATTCGCTCGCGATTATGGAGGTTTATTAGATAACCGATCGTTTGGGGGGGTATTGGTGTCAAGAACTTTTTATGCTAAAGGGCAAACGGGCCAGCAATTATTATTAGGCGCATATTCGGCCATGAATCGTCAAATCGCTCGTGGTAAAATAGAAATGTTCAATCGTCATGAAATGCTCGACGTGGTAAAAGTAGATGGTAAAGCAAGAGGTATTATTGCTCGAAACCTAATTACTGGTGGAATAGAAAGACATTCGGCACATGCTGTTGTTATTGCTACTGGAGGTTATGGTAATGTATACTTTTTATCAACCAATGCCATGGGTTCTAATGCTACAGCAGCTTGGAAAATCCATAAAAAAGGAGCTTATTTTGCTAATCCGTGTTATACACAAATTCACCCAACTTGTATTCCTAGATCAGGCGACTATCAGTCGAAGCTTACATTAATGTCGGAATCTTTGCGTAATGACGGTAGAATTTGGGTACCTAAAAAAATGGAGGATGTGATGGCCATTCGAGAAGGTAAATTAAAGCCAACACAGATTGCCGAAGAAGATAGAGATTATTATTTAGAAAGACGTTATCCTGCATTTGGTAATTTAGTGCCAAGAGACGTAGCCTCAAGAGCTGCCAAAGAGCGTTGTGATGCGGGTTATGGGGTTAATGCTACCGGTGAAGCAGTGTATCTCGATTTTGCTTCTGCGATTGAAAGGTATGGAAATGAGCAGGCCAAAATGCACAATATTAAAAACGCCAGTAAAGAAAAGATTACTGAGTTGGGAGCTGCTGTGGTTAAGGAAAAATATGGAAACTTATTCCAAATGTATGAGAAAATTGTAGATCAGGATCCGTATAAAACGCCAATGATGATTTATCCGGCAACGCACTATACCATGGGAGGTGTTTGGGTAGATTACAATTTAATGACGACCGTTGAAGGCTTATATTGTATTGGTGAAGCCAACTTTTCAGATCACGGGGCTAACCGTTTAGGTGCTTCTGCATTAATGCAAGGTTTGGCAGATGGTTATTTTGTATTGCCATATACTATAGGAGATTATCTATCTAAAGATATTCGTACTGGAAAAATCCCTACAGATAGTAAAGAATTTGATGAAGCAGAAAATGCAGTAAAAGAACGATTGAATTTCTTTATTACAAACAAAGGAGAACATTCTGTAGACTATTACCACAAAAAATTAGGTAAAATTATGTGGGATAAAGTTGGAATGGCCAGAAATGAGAAAGGCTTAAAAGAAGCCATGCAAGAAATTAAAGCTTTAAGAGAAGATTTCTGGAAAAATGTAAAAGTACCAGGAGACTTAAATGAAATGAACCCAGAACTTGAAAAAGCGGGTAGAGTAGCAGATTTTCTTGAGCTAGGTGAGCTTTTTGCCAAGGATGCTTTAATGCGTGAAGAATCTTGTGGTGGCCATTTTAGAGAAGAGTCTGTAGAGTTAGACGGTGAGCAAAAAGGAGAAGCTAAGCGTAATGACAAAGACTATGCTTTTGTAGCTGCTTGGGAATACAAAGGGGAACCAGCAGATGCTGTATTGCACAAAGAAGAGTTAGAGTTTAACGACATTGAATTGAAACAACGTTCATACAAATAAAAAAGGCAATATGAATCTTACATTAAAAATTTGGAGACAAAAAGACGCTAACGATAAAGGGCGTATGGTAGATTATAAGGTGACGGATATTTCGGAACACATGTCTTTTTTAGAAATGATGGATGTTTTGAATGAACAATTGGTTAATACTGGAGAAGAACCTGTAGCGTTTGATCACGATTGTAGAGAAGGTATTTGTGGTATGTGTTCAATGTACATTAATGGCGAAGCTCATGGCCCAGATAGAGGTGTTACAACCTGCCAATTACACATGCGTATGTTTAAAGATGGAGATACCATTACCATTGAACCATTTAGAGCCGCTGCATTTCCGGTGATTAAAGATTTGGTAGTGGATAGAACTTCTTTTGAAAGAATTCAACAAGCGGGCGGATATATTTCTGTAAATACTTCAGGAAATACACAAGATGCTAATGCCTTACCAATTTCTAAACATGCGGCAGACGAAGCGATGGATGCTGCCACCTGTATTGGCTGTGGAGCCTGTGTAGCGACTTGTAAAAACTCTTCTGCAATGCTATTTGTAGGTGCTAAAGTATCACAATATGCATTATTGCCACAAGGGCAAGTGGAGGCTACAGATCGTGTAAAAAATATGGTGGCTCAAATGGATTTAGAAGGTTTTGGAAACTGTACGAATACAGGAGCTTGTGAGGTGGAATGTCCTAAGGGAATATCATTAGATAATATTGCTCGAATGAATAGAGAATTTTTAAAAGCCAATATTTAAGCACTATTTTAATAAATTAAAAAAGCCCTTTCAACTTTTGGTTTGATAGGGCTTTTTTTTGGATTAGACTTTTTCTTTTTATAAGAAACCTCCGCCTTGTTTATCGTTGTTTCCTCTATTCTTTCTTTGGCGTTTTTTAACCTTATTACTACCAAACCTGTAGTTAAAACCTATATACGCAGCCCTACTTTCCCAATGAAATTCTCCAGTAGAATCATACGGCCTATTAGAATCAAAGGCAAAGAACATGGTATTGAATAAATCGCTCATTCGCGCACTAATTGTTCCTTTATTATCCAAAATATTCCAACGCGCTCCTATATCAATTTTCCACATGGGCTTAACATCAAACTGTAAATTTCTATTGGCACCTCGATACATACCAAATAACTGTAGACGTAGGTTTTGAGTCACTTTAAAATCATTATTAGCTCTAAAATTCCAAGTGGTGTTGTCTACCTCAATTTCGTCAAAGCCAATCACGCCTTTTTCTGTTTGATGGTATAAATCAAAACTAGCATTAACGCTCCACCATTTTGTAAACCTATAATTACTCGATAATTCAAAACCATAGGCACTATTATTATCTGTATTGTTATAGGTAAGAATAACCTTATTAGGATCTAATGGATCGATGAGTAAGACTCTAGTAATATTATCTATGATGATGCGGTAAAATGTGCCAAAGGTAATAGACCCATTTTTAACATTTCTGATATAATTTAACTCGATAGAATTGGTAAACTGAGGATCGAGCTCTGGGTTACCCACAGAAGTAATTAGGGGTGTACTCCATTCTCTTATGGGGTTGACTTGTTGAAAACCAGGACGATCTACTCTACGACTATAACTAATTTGATAAGAATTCTGATCAGATGCTTTATAACTTAAGAAAGCCGAAGGGTAAACAGTGATATAATCGTCTTTAAAAATTTCAACGCCATTGAAATTTGCCTTGACATTGTAGTTTTCTAATCTTAATCCTACTTGATAGGTCAATTTATTAATAGCGTTGCTGTAGGTGGCATAAGCAGAATTTATATTTCGGTCGTATTGATAGAATGCATCTGGTACAGGTTCGGTACCAATGATATTACCTTGATCGTCGTACACATATTGCTCTTGTGTGGTTATACGACTATTATCCATGTTTCTTATTCTAGTTTCAAGACCTAATTCTAGTTTAGAGTCATCACTTAGAGGGTTAACATAGTCTATATTTACAGTTAAATTTTCTTGTTCATTATCTAGATCATCATCGTAATTAAGAACAGGGTCAGAAGGGTTATTTTTCTCTCTAAATATAGCATCTTCAGGGCTATCTGTTTTAGAGACATTTGCTTCAATTTCAATATTATGACCTTCTTTTTCAAAATCTCGTTTATAGTTGACGTTATAGGTTTGTGTGTCGCTTTTATTATCTGATTCGTTGTATTGATCTATATCATCAAAATTATTACTTGGATAAGTAACCAATGTGGTGCTGGTATTATCTGAGTCAAATCGATTTTGAACGGTAAAAAATGATAGTGTATTCTTATCGTTAATGTAAAAATCAACACCTGTTTTTAATAAATGAGAGGTATTGTCGTTATCAAAAGAAAACTGCTGTAAAGAATTATTATCAAAACGTTCAACTTTACCTACATTATCTCTTTTACCCGTATTGGCTCCATAATTGGCAAAGAAATTAAATTTTCCTGCTTTATAGTTCAAATCTAGTGAGCCGTTAAATCTTAGGTTAGCTCCATAAGTTAAACCGGTATTAACGCTACCATTAAAACCCATGTTGGCATTTTTATTCAGTACGATATTAATGATACCGGACATACCTTCTGGATTGTATTTAGCCGAAGGATTGGTAATAAGTTCAATACTCTTAATAGAAGTTGAAGGAATTTGCTGTAATAGTTGCTGTGCACTAATGTTAGTCGGTCTACCGTCAACTAAAATCTTAACATTGCTATTACCACGTAAGCTAATATTACCATCTTGATCTACACTTACAGATTGGATATTATTCATGATTTCTGCTGCACTAGCCCCTGCCGTAGTAAGATCTTTACCTACATTTATAACTTTACGATCTATTTTTTGCACTACCGTTGATGTTTCGGCTCTAACCACCACTTCATCCAAATCTTGAGCGTCTTCTTCTAGTGCAATAGTTCCTACATTAACTTTTGTTTTGCCTTTTTCTATTTTAACTTCTCTCGAACGGGTTTTATAACCAATGAATTGAAATTCTACAATATAGGTACCTTCATCAATTTTATCGATTGTAAAGGCTCCATTCTCATCAGTAATTCCACCGGTAACCGTATTATTATTTTTATCTTTGATTACAATGGTGGCGTAAGGAATGGGTTGTTGATTAGCTGCATCAACAATTTTACCAGAAATTGATCCTTTAACGAGATCATTAGCTTGGGTTGAAAATCCTACAAATAATAGGAGAAAAAGGGGCATGAATGTTTTCATTTTATGATATATTATGAGTTACCAAATGGACGCTTTAAACAACTATATGTAACAGTATTTAACAACGATTAACATCATTTAACAAGCCTTAACACAATATTAACAGTACAAAATCAACACGCGTTATGTTACAAAATTTAAGCTCTAAATTGCCTCAAGTAGAGGATAGTATATTTGCAAAAATGAGCGCTCTGGCTCATCGTGAAGGAGCGATAAATCTATCTCAAGGCTATCCAGATTTTCCTATTGCCGCAGATTTAATAAAACTGGTCACTAAAGCTTATACAGAAGGGTATAATCAATATGCACCAATGCCTGGTATTTTAACCTTAAGAGAAGCAATTACCGATAAAGTAAAACAGCTTTACGGAGCGTCTTATCACCCCGAAACTGAAGTTACAATTACTGCAGGAGCTACTCAAGCCATCTATACGGCAATATCGGCTTTGGTTAAGAAAGACGACGAGGTTATTGTATTTGGACCATCTTATGATTGCTACAGTCCTGCGGTGAAACTGCAAGGTGGTAAAGTTATTGAGTTAGAATTAAAGGCTCCTCACTATAGTATAAATTGGCTTGAAGTTGAGCAACATATTAGTGAAAACACCAAAATGATGATTATTAATTCTCCTCATAATCCAACTGGAGCAGTGTTGCAAAAAGAAGATTTAGTGCAATTAAAGCGACTTACCGATCATACCAATATTATAATTTTAAGTGATGAGGTTTATGAGCATATTATTTTTGATGAACAAGAACATCAAAGTGTCGCTAAGCTTGAAAGCTTGAGGCAAAGAAGTTTAATTACTGCAAGTTTTGGTAAAACTTTCCATGCTACCGGTTGGAAAATGGGGTATTGTTTAGCCCCAGAGATATTAATGAAAGAATTTAGAAAAATTCATCAATTTAATGTATTTAGTGTAAATCATCCTGTACAAGTCGCATTATCAGCGTATTTAGTTGAGCCTAAAAATTATTTACAGCTACCCGAATTCTATCATCGCAAGCGAGATTTTTTTATTGACGCCATCAGTGGATCAAAATTTACGATAAAACCAACTGGGGGGACTTATTTTCAATTGTTAGGTTATGAAAACATTAGTGATGAAAAGGATGTAGATTTCGCCATACGTTTAACCAAGGAGTTTAAAATTGCATCAATACCAATATCGGTATTTTATGCCAATAAAACCGATCATAAAATGCTGCGGTTTTGCTTCGCCAAAAATGAAGATACCTTAAAACAATCTGCAGAAATTTTAAATAAAATAGGAACCTAGAGTTGAAAGATCATCAAAATGGAGGAGACAACCATTAGATTTGAGCGTTTCCTTTTGTGCCAATCCAATACCAATAAAACGAAGGTTGAGATTTTGAGCAGTTTTTAAATCCCAAATGCCATCACCAATAGAGTATATTTTATCAAACTGATTAACCTGATAGTAGGTTTTGGCTTTTTCAATGGCTTCTAATACAAAAGATTCACGGTCGTAGCTGGTCATAGAGGTAGCCAATACATCTTGGTGATACCAGATGCCGCATTGATCAAGTTTTGTTTTGGCTGGTTGTGGTAATGAGCCAGTAGCAAAAGCGAGTGAGAATCCTTTATTTTTAAGTTGTTCGATCGTAATTTTCGCCCCATTAATTTCTTGAACAGGCGAGTGTTTTAAGATTTCTTGGTTTAAAATACTTTCAAAATCTAACAATAAACTTTTAGGGAACACTTGCTTAAAAAAGTTTTCATAATTATATTTAAATGTATAACTATCTGTATGGTGTTTATAGTGATAGAAATCTGTATCTACCTCATCTATTTTCATTTGTTTTATGGCATCGATAACAACTTGGTGGTACATGGTAACACTATCGGTTAAGGTGCCGTCAATATCAAAAATAAGCAGTGTCTTCTGGTGACTCATAGCATAAAATTTTAAGGCTCACCCTACAATATTACAAAATAACTATCTTTAAAAAATAATAAGAATTAATTAAAGTATAAATGGTTGAAGTCGTGCTTTATAAAATCACAACCATACCAACTTTTTGGTAACAGCAATTGCTAATATTATGAATGAAACCTTAAAAATTACCTGCATACAAGCAGATTTAGTTTGGGAAGATACCACGAAAAATCTCGATAATTTCACAAATAAAATAGACGGCTTGAACGAATCTACAGATATTATTGTATTGCAAGAAATGTTTACCACAGGCTTTACAATGACCCCTAAAAAGGTGGCCCAAACAATGAAAGGAACTACAGTACAATGGATGTTGCGTGTTGCAAAGCAAAACAGCTGTGTGGTGATGGGGAGTACAATTATTGCTGTAGAGGATGCTATTTATAATCGTTGCCTGGTAGCGCTACCCTCTGGCGATGTAAAACACTATGATAAACGACATTTATTTACATTTGCCGGTGAGCATCTACAGTATAAATCGGGAACAGAAAGATTAGTGTTTGACTATAAAGGTTTTCGTATTTGTCCGTTAATTTGTTATGATTTAAGATTTCCTGTTTGGGCCAGAAACACACAAGATATCGATGTGTTAATTTATATGGCCAATTGGCCAAAACCTAGAATTCAGGCTTGGGATACTCTTTTACAAGCACGTGCCATAGAAAATTTATGTTATAGTTTTGGCGTTAATCGGGTAGGTAAAGATGCAAATAATTTAGACTATGTCGGGCATACGGTGGGATTTGATTACTTTGGCCAAGAAATTTTGACAACCCCTCAAAGTCAAGAGGCCATAGCCACAGTAGAAATTAGTAAAAAGGACTTACTAAAAATGCGAGAAAACTTTAGGTTTTTAGAAGATAGAGATTCTTTTGAGCTTAAACATGTATCCCGTTTGTAACAGTTTTTTCTGTTAGAGCAAATAGCTCATCAAAAGGCATGCTTGCCGCCTTAATAGGTTCGTGCACATCAAAAGTTAGTTTGACACCTATCCCTAAAGGAAAATTCCCAAACCGCACTAATTTCCATGAATTATTAATAGATACTGGAACAATATAGGCCGAAGGTGCTTTTTTAAGCATAATTTTCAAGCCCTTATCTTTAAAAGCTTTAGGATGACCGTCTTTACTTCGGGTGCCCTCTGGAAAAATTGCAGCCATATAATTATTTTGTTCAATATATGCACCAAAATCACTTAGGGCTTTTAGTGATTGTCTAGCATCTTTACGATTAATCAATACAGACCCCCCATGTCTTAAGTTATAGGACACACTTGGAATACCGTGACCTAATTCCATTTTTGAAACAAACTTAGGATGATACTGGCGTAAAAACCAGAAAATAGGAGGGATGTCGTAAGTACTTTGATGGTTAGCGACTAAGATGAGTGGTACATCTTTTGGTAATTGATGAGGATTATTGAAAACAACCCTAGAACCCAATAAATAGAGTGTTCCGGTAACAAAAAAATTTAAAAAGCTGACCGTCTTTTTATGAGCTTTATAGCCAAATACATTAAAGGCAACCCATTGAATGGGATGAAAAATGATAAGAACTAATCCGAAAAAGAAATAATGAATAATACTTAACGGATAAGTAAGAATTTTTTTTAATACAGACATACGCTATAAATAAGATGAGTACTTTAACTAGACTAAAGTATTAAAACCATTGGCTCCAAGGTATTCTGCTTAGAATAAGTAATAAAGCAATGCCGTAGAATACAGCGATGGTTTTAAATTTATCTTGATCTAAAGATTTTTTCTTGTGTTTCGAGAAACCTATGGTGATTAAAACAATAGCAATTATCATCATTAAAGGGTGTTCAACGGTAATAAGGCGTATTTCTGGAGTTTCCATCGCAGCACCCATTCCACTTTCTTTAAGAAAATCAAACTGAGCTGAGGTAAAATAGGCAATAAAACCTATGAGTAATTGGATATGACTTACAATCAAAGCAAAAAGAGGTAAACGCAAGTCTTTTTCTTTAAAGTCTCTTTTAGAGGTCAACCCTGTGATGGCATTGATTACTGCTATGATTAATATGACTAACACTATATAAGCCCAGCCAGAATGTAACATTTTTATCATGATAGATTAGTTTTAAGGTTTACAAATTTAGGTAATTATATTGATAAAAAAACTGCTTTTGATGAATACCAAAAGCAGTTTTTTATCAAGTTGATTTCAAGAATTAACTAGAATCTAAATCTTAATGATGTGTTCCAAGTTCTACCCCATCCAAAGAAAACGCGGTTACCTGTAGAAATACCGTCATATGTATCATCTCCAGGTCTGGTAAAATAGTTTGTTTCAGACTCTGAGATATAAACCGTATCAAATACGTTATTTAGATTTAAGCTAAGTTCAAGTGAACTACCTGGTTTAAAAGCCCAATTGTAAGCAATTCTAGCATCCATAAGGCTGTAAGAAGGTAATTGTAGAGAGCCTTGATTATCTGGCGCTGTAAAATCTTCGGCATTGATATCTGCATAAAGATTATCAGCAAATCTCCAATTTAAGCCAGCTCTAAATCCTTTTAAGAATGAATAGTTAGCACCAATAGCTGTTGTAAATTGGGCAGCATCTCCAACTTTTACACCATCTAAATATAAGGTTGATGATCCAATTGGGTTTTGATTATTGTCAAAAACGTCGGCTTCTACATCGCCTTCATAGACCCAATTTCCAATAGACATCATACCAGTTAAGCTTAAATTATCTAATACTCTAAACATCATGTCTATTTCAAGTCCACTGTGTATTTCTGTAATTCCTTTATAGTTGGCAGTACCTCTAATTTCATCTGGTTGTCCAGCATTAATGGTAACACCTTGAGATAAAAATCTATCTTTCCAAGAGGTTCTATATAAGTTGGCGTTAGCGCTAAATCTGGCACTTCTAAAGCCGTAACCTAATTCAAGGCCAAAGATTTTTTCATTAGTTAAATCTGGATTAAGGTTATTGCCAAAGTTTAAATATACAGCATCAAATAAAGGCTGTTTAGAATAGTACCCGGTATTAAAGAATACATTGTGATATTCATTAATGTTGTAGTTCAAACCTCCTTTAATATTACCACCAGTTAGGCTTTTGTTACCAGATTTTTGATTATCTGGGGTTTCGTTAAAGTATTCTACTCTTTCAAACCCTTGACTTGAAAACGACCCTTGAACAAAGGCAGAGACAACTTCATTGCTGTATTCTACTTGACCAAAAGCACCTGCCCATTTTACAATACCGTCATTATTATAATCTATTTTCTTCAAATTTTTAATATCAGACCATGGATTCCAACTGGCAGAGGCACTCACAAAATCATTTGGTTCAATAACATGTTTTGGATTATTGATATCATCATAATCTACATAAGCATCAGCTCCTAATACATCGTTAACAACTCTAAAGTGGTAACCAGTATAGGTTCTTAAATCTGCCCCTACATCGTAGCTCCAGTTTTCATTAATGTCATTATGGAAATTAATCAAGGCACCATACCAGTCGTGTGAATTCATAGAGGCTCTTCTTGAAATACCATTATCTGTACCGTTTCGACCACCGCCATCTGGATGACCATTGTTTCCAGTATTCATAAATCTACCATCATAAGTAGTTCTATCCGCACCTAAAGAAGGTACACTTTGACCCGAGTTCCAAGCATAGATATCATCTAGTGGAATCAAACCATTTTCATCTTTTAATTGATATTGACGTTTACCGTTAATTCTACCAATTTCTCCAGTTCCACCACCACGGCCCCAAGAACCATAAATAACAGTAGATAATCTAGAAGCGTCTGAAATAACCCATTCCCAGTTTAAAGACATAACTGGCTTGTGATAAAAGTTTCTTCTAAAGCCATATTCTTTACCATTTAAATAACCCCAA
>JAUIJW010000227.1 GCA_030431085.1 Bacteroidia bacterium | reverse complement strand
ATCTTAGAGGTGATGACATTATTTATGGTGAGAGTATTTACACTCAACGAATAGAATTATTTGGCACCTACGAATTCGATACCTCAGAAAATTTAAAAATTGATTATTCATTATCAAATCATAATCAAGATAGTTATTACGGTGATGCTTTTTATAAAGCCGACCAACAAATTGCATATGCCAATTTTTTATGGAATAAACCCATAAAAAAACACGATCTATTAATTGGTTTAACCGCGAGATACAATGCCTATGATGACAATACTGTTGCTACAGAAGTAATAGAAAATAATCAAACCATAAATAAACCAGATAATCAATTTATTCCTGGTATCTTTATTCAAGATGAATATCAAACAAGTGATGAATTTACAATTCTCGGTGGGGCTAGGTTAGATCATTACAGTAATCATGGTTTTATTTTCTCTCCTAGACTAAATCTTAAGTACAAACCATCTGAATGGACTACTTTAAGAAGTAATTTCGGTACTGGATTTAGGGTTGTTAACCTATTTACAGAAGATCATGCCTTTGTTACTGGTCAAAGAAAAGTTGTGATAAAAGAAGAGTTGAAACCAGAACAGTCGTATAATACTTCTCTAAATGTAAATCACATATATGTAGGACTCGGTGGTAATGGCTCTATCGATCTAGAAGGGTATTATACATATTTTACTAATAAAATTATTCCAAACTACGACACGCCTGGTGAAATCATCTATGAAAATTCTAAGGGAAATGCCCAAACATTAGGTATGAGTCTTACTTTGAATCACAGTTTTAGATTTCCTCTAAGCTTTAATATTGGCGTAAACTTACAAAGAGTAACCGAAAGTGATTACGATCAAAATAATCAAGAAATAACTCAGGATGTATTATTTGCTCCTAAATGGAGTGGTATTTTCACCGCAAACTATCAATGGAAATCCGCTAAGATGATCTTTGCCTATACTGCAAAAATAACAGGACAAATGGCTCTACCAGAAGTTTATGATCTCTTAGATAATGGTATGCCAAGTACAACTCCTAGACCCACCATTAGTGATCCGTTTAGCTTACATAATCTACAAATTACTAAAAAATTCAACGAGATGTTTACACTTTATGGAGGCTTAGAAAACATCTTTAATTTTAGGCAAAACATATCACCTTTGATTGGTTATAACGATCCTAACAGCACCCCTGGATTTAGTCCTTTCTTTGATACTTCATACGCTTACGCACCAAACCATGGTACCGAAGTTTATTTAGGACTAAAAGTTGATTTAGATTAAATTATTTTATTTGTTCAATGAGTACTTCTATCAGTGCAATAGCTGCATCTGATATTTTAGTACCTGGTCCAAAAATACCTATCACACCAGACTCATATAAAAAATCATAATCTTGTGGTGGAATAACTCCTCCGGCCACTACCAAAATATCTTCTCTTCCTATTTTTTTAAGCTCTTCAATAACCTGAGGTACTAAAACCTTATGCCCAGCAGCTAATGATGATACACCTAAAATATGCACATCATTCTCAGCAGCTTGTTTTGCCACTTCCTGAGGTGTTTGAAACAACGGACCAATATCCACATCAAACCCTAAATCTGCAAAACTTGTGGCAATTACTTTGGCTCCTCTGTCATGGCCATCTTGACCCATTTTTGCTACCATAATCCGTGGGCGTCTACCTTCTAATTCAGCAAACTGATCCGACAACATAAGGGCCTTTTTAAAATTTACGTCTTTTTTCATTTCTCTTTGATAAACACCCGTGATAGATTTAATTTGAGCTTTATACCTACTAAAAACACTTTCTAAAGCGCTTGAAATCTCACCTAAGGTAGCTCGAGTTCTTGCTGCCTCAACGGCTATTTCCAACAAATTTCCTTCGTTAGTTTTGGCACATTTTTTTATTGCTTCTAGAGATTGTTCTACTAATAAATTATTTCTTTCAGCTTTAAGCTTTGTTAAGCTATTAATTTGAGATGTTCTTACCACCTCGTTATCAACTTCTAAAATTTCAATAGGTTCTTCTTCCTTTAATTGATATTGATTTACCCCAACAATAATATCCTCACCGCTATCAATTTTAGCCTGTTTAATCGCTGCAGCTTCCTCTATTCTCATTTTTGGAATCCCTTTTTCAATCGCCTTAGTCATACCTCCTAACTCTTCCACTTCTTGAATTAACTGCCAAGCTTTACTTACCATATCATCTGTTAAAGCCTCCAATTTTTCGCTACCAGCCCACGGATCTACTGTCTTTATTATTTGAGTTTCTTCTTGTAAATATATCTGAGTATTTCTAGCAATTCTTGCCGAAAAGTCTGTAGGTAAGGCAATGGCTTCATCTAAAGCATTGGTATGTAACGACTGGGTTCCGCCAAGCGCCGCGGCTAAGGCTTCAATCGCTGTTCTGGCTACATTATTAAATGGATCTTGAGCGGTTAAACTCCAACCACTTGTTTGACAGTGCGTTCTTAAAGCCAATGACTTTGGATTCTTTGGATTAAACTGTTTAATAATTTTAGCCCATAATAATCTACCAGCCCTTAGTTTGGCTATTTCTTGAAAATGATTCATCCCGATGGCCCAGAAAAAAGATAATCGAGGAGCAAAAGTATCAATATCCATACCTGCTGCAATTCCTGTTCTAACATACTCTAAACCATCTGCTAGGGTATAGGCTAATTCAATTTCGGGAGTGGCCCCTGCTTCTTGCATGTGGTAACCAGAAATTGATATACTATTAAATTTTGGCATCTTCCTAGATGTATACTCAAAAATGTCTGCAATGATCCTCATAGACGGTTTTGGAGGATATATGTAAGTATTACGTACCATAAATTCTTTAAGAATATCATTTTGAATGGTACCTGAAAGCTTTTCTACATCTACCCCTTGTTCTTCTGCAGCCACAATATAAAAAGCCAATATGGGCAAAACTGCACCGTTCATTGTCATGGAAACAGACATTTTATCTAACGGGATTTGATCAAATAAAATTTTCATATCCTCTACAGAGTCAATGGCAACTCCTGCCTTACCCACATCACCTTGCACTCGTTCATGGTCTGAATCATAACCTCTGTGTGTAGCCAAATCAAATGCTACGGAAAGCCCTTTCTGGCCAGCTGCTAAATTTCTTCTATAAAAAGCATTACTTTCTTCGGCAGTAGAAAATCCAGCATATTGCCTAATGGTCCAAGGCTTTCTTACATACATGGTACTATAAGGTCCTCTTAAATAAGGTGGTATACCTGCAACAAAATCTATATGCTCAAGAGACTGGCTTTTATAATCTTTTTGGCCAAGTAACCTGGAGCGATCTATTGCTAAATGTTGTATATTTTTGCGTTTCATTACTCTTGGGCTAATCTTTTTTTCTCTAAATCTTCTGC
>JAUIJW010000226.1 GCA_030431085.1 Bacteroidia bacterium | reverse complement strand
GTTGTGCAGCAGGGAAAAGTGCTCCTCGTCAAAGTGCCAAAAGAAGAAGAGTCATGGAAAGAGAAGCAAAGAAACTGATGACTACAACACCATTAAACGCAATGTGCGTAATTCATTATTGAAGAAAGTAGAAGCCTCTAGTTTGAAGACCAATGCCCAAAATAGGTTGTTGAGCGAACTTCAAAAAATATATGTACTTACCAATAGCTTGGGTTGGAATTTGGTTTACGGGGATAGGAACATTGAATCCGCAAGCGACCTCTCGGTATTGCCCTAAAATTTTCTTTATAGTTCTGACCAAGCGCATTGGTTGTTTCATGCACAACTTAGCTCGTTCCAGTAATTTAGGTTTTTTTCTTCACTTGAAAAATAGTCTCATCATTCATAATTAAGGACAAATCGAATATATAAATAAGAAAAAACCTACAAATAATTATTGTTGGCAATAGTTAAAGTCGTTTATACAACATTATTTTTTCTGAATAATCAAGAAACTTTCTATTTGAAGTAAGAAAATTCTTAAAAAAATAATCATGTATGACCAACCTATCAATTTAAAGGCATTTCTACTTTTATTAGTATTGATGGTAATATCCATCCACACAAGTGCCCAAAATGAATCAAGTTACCAAAGTCAAGATTCACAAATTCTTTCCAAAGCTATTTTGGATACATCCCTTTGGGCTGAAACCTCTTTTAACTTAGAAGAGATTTCCAAAATCTATCTATTAGATCATGGGGTTACGCTTAACATTTTGGATCAATTCTCTATAGAAGATATAGCTATTGAAGTTATCCAAAAAAATCAACTTTCGCAAATAGGGAGTGCTCCCCTTGTCCAGGTGCACACATTTCATGTTGAAAACGATATGGCCTTGGTAAGGCTTTATTTAAGACACGTAATAGACGGATCGGAAGAAAACACCAATACAGAATTAAGGTTCAACAAAAATGGTGGAACCTGGAATATTGTAACAAATGAATAAAACCATGAAGAAAACTACGACAATAAAAATGGCAATTAGGGTTTTTGCATTACTACTGTTAAGTCTTTCAGAAGTGGTGGCACAAAATCATATTTTAAATAACAACCGGTTAAGAATAGGTAATGGGAGCGAAAACTCCATTAACAATGCTGGAAATATGCAGCAGCCATTCTACTATAACGGTTCTACATATAGAAAACTTACCTATAGTACGTATCCTTTGGATATACGATGGGGAATTGGAGGCGACGGCACCAATAGCTGGAATATTAATGGTACCATAGTTGAAAATCCAGCATTGGCAAGTCAAACTTTTGACTACTCTGGGTTTACTGTCACCAATGCAACCACAGGCGACGGTTACGGTCAAATAAAAACCGAAGGCGACGTAACCATAAACGGACAATTGTTTAATGTAGAGAATACCTACGAACTTCTACAACCAGAAGGATATATTGCCATTAAGGTAAAAATAACGAATATAAGCGGTACCTCGGCCTCTAACGTGCGTCTATGGGTTGGTACTCGTGATGATTATGTTGGCGGAACTGATCAACCAACAAAAGAGCGTGGTAATTTGGTAAATCAAGAATTTGAATTGATTACTAACCAGGCAGACCAAGCCAAAGCCATTAAAATTTCAACTACGCAAGAAGCAATTCTTTTCTTTAGTAATTCAGACAGGGCATATTCTACAATAAATAATTGTTGTTCATTTTCTTATGCCACAAATCAAAATCCGGCTACCAACCTTATTACCCAAACAGGAGATGGATCGTACGCCCTATATGTGCGTTTCAATGATCTTGCTGTTAACGAAAGTGATGAGTTAATCTGGTACTATGGTGCTGGAACCCTGCCCGAAATTGATGAGATTATAGAACGTGTAGCCAATGCTGCTATTGGTGCTTTTGACAACATTACTTATAACTCCGCTGATTATGCGGCAACCACAATTACAGATGGCACCGGGTATTGGGTTTTAGTTCCACAGGGGTCTACACCACCCACCGAGGCAGAAATAGAAGCAGGTGTTGATTATAATGGTGTTACTTTATCTGCTTCGGGCAATGCGGCTATGTTAGCCAATCAAGAACACATTTTTAATCTTATAGACTTAGATGCCTACACAAACTACGATTTTTATTTTGTTTCAAAATATTTTGATGGTGTTGAAGATACCTATACTGAAATAATAAATGAAGAATTAAACACTTTAGAAGCTCCACCAATTGTAACAGATTTTAGTCCTAAGACAGCTGAATATGGTGATACGATAACTATTACAGGATCAAACTTCATTAGCACAAGCAATGTAGAAGTAGGTGGCCTAAATGCAACCTATACGATTATAAATGCCAACACTCTAGAAGTAATCGTACCTAACGGTGCCAGTGATTTATTCATTACTGTCACCAATGAAAGCGGATCGGATACTTTGGAGTCAGAAGTAGGTGGCAATACGGATACCTCGTGTGATACAGGTTGGATCTACGCCTGGCAAACTCTTGTAACTCAAGAGGCAGGTACTTTAAGAACGGTCGTCTTGAGTTTGGAGAATACGAATATTTCAAATGCATATGACCTATATTTAGAATTACACGACACGGATAATGACCCATTATCCCCAAACCCATCTATTAAGTTCAATAGTTTAGTGGAAACATCTGAGGTAGTAACCATTTCCCCAAACACATCAAAGAGTGAATTTACTTTTACCTTTAATGAAAATACTCCTTTAAGTAGCGCTACAAACTATTATGTTGTTTTAAAAGAGTCTGTTGGCAACCCTTCTGGAACTGGAGAACAGGGGATTGATTTTTCTTGTGAAGGTGAAACCGACGGCGGTGCAGGAAATATGTTCGGCACACTATTCTATAACTTTACAATGAGTCCAATTTTGGAAATAAGTAATTCCCCTACGGACATTGTACTCTCACCCAATTCCATACAAGAAAACAATACCATTAATGAGGTTGTTGGTTCTTTAACTGCTGTAGATGCAGATACGGGAGATACACATGAGTTTACTTTGGTAGATGGTACTGGTGACTCGGACAACGCAAGCTTTACAATTTCAGGAACAGACTTACTTGCCAATGAAATATTAGATTTTGAAACGAAGAATTCATATAGTGTACGTATTTCTACTTCAGATCTTGATGGAAATACCTTTGAAAAAGTTATAACTATAAGTGTTACCGATGAAGTTGACGAGGATTATGACAGTGATGGTGCTAAAGATTCGGTGGACAACTGTCCCTTAATAGCAAATGCAGACCAATTAGATACGGACAGCGATGGCGATGGTGATGTCTGTGATACAGATGACGACAATGACGGCACCCCGGACACGGAGGACGACTTCCCGCTGGACGAGAACGAGGATACCGATACCGATGGTGACGGA
>JAUIJW010000225.1 GCA_030431085.1 Bacteroidia bacterium | reverse complement strand
ACCAGTACACTGTTGAGGCTGTGGGAGGAGAGCCAGGTTATGAATATAGTTTTGATGATGATGATAGTTTTAGTGCTAATAACGTATTAACCATTAGATCTTCAAGAGATTACACTTTTTATGTGAAAGATGCTAAAGGTTGTATTGTAGAACAGACACTCTTTTTAGAATTTTTAGATATTGAAATACCAGATTTCTTTACCCCTGAAGGAGATGGTATTAATGATACGTGGTATCCAATTCATATTGATCCTTACCCTAATATTACTGTCAAGATTTTTGATAGGTATCAAAGGCTAATTGCCAGCTATAAAGGCAATCAGTACAGTTGGAATGGCTTGTATAAAAACAAACCTTTACCAAGTGGAGATTATTGGTACATTATTAAATTAAATGAATCTTCAGATAACAGAGAGTTTAAAGGTAATTTCACTTTAGTAAGATAAAATTTGCAATGAAAAAGTTTATAACAGTAACATTAATATGTTTTAGTTGGTTAGGGGTTGTAGCGCAAGAATACAAGCTAACACCATATACTCAATATTTAGTTGAGAACCCATTTGTAATATCACCCGCTTTTGCAGGCCAAACAGATATGCAACGATTGAGGTTGAGTGGTACTTTTCAATGGGTTGGATTAGACAATGCTCCAAATACGCAATCATTATCTTATGATAGAGCTATTATGCAAAATTCTGGGGTAGGAGTAATTATTTATAATGACAAAAATGGTAATACCTCTCAAATAGGAGGGCAGTTATCTTTTGCGCATCACCTTATTTTAAATGATGCCAATGCGCAGTACTTATCATTTGGTATATCATATAAGTTTTCTCAGTTTAGAATTAGAACATCAGATTTTGATAATCCCAATGGTGACCCTAATATTGGTTCAGATTTATCAGCTAATAATTCTAATTTTGAAGCCTCTGCATTATACAAATTTCAAAGATTCTTTTTTAGTGTTAACGTCTCTAATATTTTGAATAGAAGTGTTAAAATGTTTGATGGAGAAGAACCTAAAAAATTACGTAACTATTATGTTTATACAGGATATACCTTTTTATTAGATGATGGTCTTTGGGAGTTGGAGCCTTCTGCTTATTTAAAATATTACGAAAGTGATAATAGATCGGCCACAGATTTAAATTTTAAGGCCAAAAGAATCATCAACAACGGTTATTGGTGGGTAGGTTTAAGTTCTAGATTTTTAAACGATCAAGGCTTTGATCCTACTGCTCTTGTGCCTATGGGAGGGTTAAATAAAGGACAATTTTATGTTGGATATGCATTTCAATACAATATTAATGAATCTAATGAGTTAAATCATGGAGGGACGCATCTTTTAACCTTAGGTTACGATTTTGAAACCTCAAGAGGGAGAACTCGATGGTAATATAATTTACCATCCTTAATATTAAAAATTATGGAACGAATAAAAATTGTATTACTTTTAATGTTGGCAGTAATATTAGTATTTTCAACTTTTGGTTGATAATTAATATAAAATTAAATAAAAATGAAAAATTTAAAGTATTTACTACTGGCGTTATGCATAGGTTTTGGTAGTTTGCAACAACTTAGTGCTCAGGAAACTGATAAAGTTCAAAAAGTAGCGGTGGCAGAGTTGCCTGTAAAAGTTAAAGAAACTCTTAAAAAATATTCGAATTATAATATTTCTAAAGAGATTACTTATACCAAAAATGGAGCTAGTAAAATCTACAGAGTTAAAGTTCAAAAAGGTAGTTGGGTGCAATTTTTACACATAGACGAGAATGGTAAAATTGTAGGTATAGAATCTAATGAAGGCGATTAAACCTTTATGAATTACATCACATCAATATAGATTTGTTTGTACGTCTTATCCTCCCTAAAAGTCAATTGAGTATAAGACGTTTTTTTATGACTTAAGTTTTAGCTTTCTTTCTTTAAGTTCAAAACTTTCGCCAAGATAAACTTTTCTTACCATGGCATCTTCTGCCAATTCTTTAGGGGTACCTTCTTTTAAAATACCACCTTCAAACATCAAATAAGTTTTATCGGTAATCGCTAAGGTAGCTTGTACATCATGGTCTGTAATTAAAATTCCTATATTTCGGTCTTTTAAATGAGCTACAATACTTTGAATATCTTCTACAGCAATAGGATCTACCCCTGCAAATGGTTCGTCTAATAAGATAAATTTAGGGTCAGAAGCTAAAGCTCTGGCAATTTCTGTTCTTCTACGCTCACCACCAGATAATAAGTCTCCACGATTCTTTCTAACATGATTTAGGCTAAACTCATCTATCAGTGATTCTAACTTTAATTTTTGCTCTTTTTTAGATAAATTTGTGAATTGTAAAATAGACATGATATTGTCTTCAACAGATAATTTTCTAAATACAGAAGCTTCTTGAGCCAAATAACCAATACCTTTTTGTGCTCTTTTATGCATAGAATGGTCTGTGATATTTTCATCATCAAGATAGATGTTACCCTCATTCGGTTTTATCATACCAACAATCATATAAAATGAGGTAGTTTTACCAGCACCATTTGGGCCAAGCAGTCCAATAATTTCTCCTTGCTCTACTTTTACAGAAATGCCTTTAACCACCTTACGGCTACCGTACATTTTCATTATATTTTCTGCTCTTAATATCATAAACTAGCAATTCTTGTATTTATCGTATAACCCTTTTTTATCTAAAATTAACGGGATTATTTTATCAATCCTACTCATTTTAGTCGACTCTCGTTTAGCACTATTGATGTGTTCTATATATTCTCTTTGTTTTCCAGGAGTTAGTTCATAAAAACAAGTGTTTAAGGCTTTGTTGTCGTCTAAAAAAGGTTGAAATTCTTTAGGAATGAGTATGGTATTAGATTTTCTTTGAGGTTTTAATTCCAAACCTTTTTTTTGATTCTCGATGGCTTCATCAATATAAGTTTTAAGTACTTCTATATCAAAATGATCGTTAGAATTTAACCGTATCTGCCGCATGGCTTTAGTTTTGCCTTCTTGAGCATTTTTAAGTAAACCATGCTCATTACTTAAAAAACAACCTTGAAAAAACCATAAAGCCACATGATTTTTAAACGCTCCGAGGCCAACCACATTTTTATTGTTTAAAGTATAAGTAGGTGCACCCCACTTAATGGTTTCTTCTAGCGCTGTTTCTGTTAATACAGATCGCAGTAAGATTAACAGCTCTTTATGCGTTGGATGCTTAAGTATGTATTGGTCAACATTTGCGCTTTTTTCCATAATATTATTTTACCAATGATGAAGTCTCTCGACTTTCTTTTTCCTTTTTAAGGATAAATTTAGAGATTTTAATACTAACCTCATATAAAATAATCATAGGAATCGCTACAATAACTTGACTAATGATATCTGGTGGTGTGATGATAGCAG
>JAUIJW010000224.1 GCA_030431085.1 Bacteroidia bacterium | reverse complement strand
GTATTGTTCGAGTTGTTGATATGATGTGAGCAGTTTTTTGAAATAATCTTGCCGTATAGGGTTTTCCGCATGCAAATTTTTGTATAGCATGATCGCCTTTTCATAGTCACCTTTTTTAAAATAAGTATCGGCCAGGTTACCTTTTTGAGCCAAAGCTGATATGCTAACATATAAAAAAAGAAACACTATGATTTTTTTCATGATGTAAAGTAAAGAAATTAATATTGATTAATTCTGGTTGTATGTTTTCATTTTGATGAATTTTACAGTTAAATATTATTAAATTCTTAGTTTAATATGGAAATGTTAAATTTTTTATAAAATAAATATTAGAGTGTAACGTTATTTTAAAAGTACAGTCTTAAAAGTAGTACTAACAATAACAAAAAATATAATATCATGAATGAATTAACCAAATTTTACGAAAGAGCTAAAAATCGAGCTAAAATGCATATGAAAAAAGGGCAGTTAAATGCTTATTTTGATGATTTAATTGAAATGAATCATTATAAAAAGTTAATAGAATTGGCGTAAATTTTAGCCAATTCTATCAAAACCTGTGTACTTTACCAGAACTTCAGGTATTTTAATGCCTTGATCTGTTTGATTATTTTCTAAAAGTCCGGCCAACACTCTTGGTAGGGCTAGAGCACTGCCGTTTAAGGTATGTGCGAGTTCTTTTTTACCTGCACTGTTTTTAAATCTTAGCTTAAGTCTGTTGGCTTGAAAACTCTCGAAATTTGAGACAGAACTTATTTCTAGCCATCTTTTTTGTGCTGCAGAATAAATTTCAAAATCGTATGTTAAGGCAGAAGTAAAGCCTAAATCTCCTCCGCATAAACGCAAAATACGGTAGGGTAATTCCAATTCATCTAATATTGTTTTGATATGATTAACCATTTCATCTAAGGCTTGATAAGAATTTTGAGGATGTTCTATTCTTACAATTTCAACTTTATCGAATTGGTGTAATCGGTTTAAACCTCGTACATGGGCACCATATGATCCTGCTTCTCTTCTAAAACATGGTGTATACGCTGTATTACAAATAGGAAAATCACTTTCTTTTAAAATTTCATTTCTGTATAAATTAGTAAGAGGAACTTCTGATGTTGGAATTAAAAATAAGTTGTCGTTAGTAACTTCATACATTTGTCCTTCTTTATCTGGTAGTTGCCCGGTACCATAGCCAGAGGCTTCATTGACAAGTAATGGAGGTTGTACTTCGGTGTAACCAGCAGCAGTATTTTTATCTAAAAAGTAACTAATCAATGCCCTTTGTAATTTTGCCCCTTTGCCTTTGTAGACGGGAAACCCAGCTCCTGTTATTTTGGTGCCAAGCTCAAAATCGATAATATCATGGGCCTTTGCAATTTCCCAATGTGGTTTAGCATCTGCTTCAAGCACGGGTAATTCACCTTTGGTAAGAATTACAACATTATCGTCATCCGTATTGCCTTTAGGAACAGAAGGGTGAGGTATATTAGGTAATTGATATAGGTGCTCTTTTAATGTTGTGTCTACCTCGCTTAATTGTTCAGAAAGAATTTTGGTTTGTTCTTTTAATTGAGATGTTTTTTCTTTAATTAAATTGGCTTTTTGTGTCTCACCAGATTTAAAGAGCAAGCCAATTTCTTTAGATAACTTATTGCTTTGTGCTAAAGACTCATCAAGCTCTGTTTGCAAACGTCTTCTTTCAATGTCAAAATCAATAATGTGTTGAATTAAATCAGATGCATTTTTAAAATTTCTAACATCTAATCGGTCAATTATTAAGTCTTTATTCTCTCTAATAAAAGCAAGTGTGAGCATGATCTAAAATTTTAGAATGCAAAGATACATAATGCTACATTATACGAAAACAAATTGAACCTTGTATTCAAGACTATTTTTTATGGTTGAGAATAATGTACCGTGCCAGATAGATTTTTTAAAGTTTCTGCGGCATATTCTGCTGTAATATCTCTTTGCGGGTTGGCAAACATTTCGTAACCTACCATAAATTTTTTAACATCGGCCGATCTTAATAGCGGCGGATAAAAAGACATATGAAAATGCCAGTGTTCATTAGGTTTGTTATCTGTTGGCGCCTGATGTATTCCAGAAGAGTAAGGGAAGGATGTGAGAAACAAATTATCATACCTAATAGTTAGATTTTTGATGATGCGAGCAAAGTCTAATTTCTCTTCAGAATTGAGATTCAAGATACTAGGATGTTGTTTTTTAGGAAAGATAATAGCTTCAAATGGCCAGACAGCCCAAAATGGGACTAAAGCTACAAAATGTTCATTTTGAACAATGATGCGCTCATCCAACTCTAATTCTTGTCTTATATAATTAGCAATAAGCCCTTGTTGATGTTTCTCGAAGTATACCTTTTGTTGTTCATGCTTTTTAGCTGCTTCTGTCGGGATAGTTTCTTGAGCCCAAATCTGGCCATGAGGGTGGGGGTTAGAGCATCCCATGATATCACCTTTATTTTCAAAAATCTGGACATGGTTGATGTTATCTATGCTGCCAAGTGTTTGATATTCAGATTGCCACAATTCGATGATGCTTTCTATAGCAGTTTCACTCATTAACGGCAGTGTGAGCGAGTGATCTGGAGAAAAACAAATAACCTTGCAAATACCAGATTCTGTTTTAGCACGAAGTAGGTTTGTATTGAATTCTTCTGGTTCAATGTTTTGAAGTAACGCAGAAAAGTCGTTGGTAAAACTATAGGTGCTTTGATATTTGGGGTTTATAGAACCATCAGCTCGCTTATTACCAGGACAAAGGTAGCAATTAGGATTGTAGGTTTCTTTTTTCAATGCTTTACTACTTTCTTTTTTACCTTGCCAAGGTCTTTTGGTACGATGAGGAGAGACTAATACCCACTCTCCGGTAAGTATATTATATCTTCTATGTGGTTTTTGGTTAAGATTAGCGATCATTTTAGTTAATTTTTGAAACCCCATTATAAATATTGGCTCTAATAGGTGTTAAATGTTTAGAAAATTTTGCAAAATAAGCATTAGAAATATCTTCGATATAACTTGAGACAGCTCCTTTTTTAATAAGGTTAATCGTGCAGCCACCAAAACCGCCTCCCATCATTCGTGATCCAAAAATATCAGGGTAATTTTTTGAAAATTCTACCATAAAATCTAATTCGGGACAACTCACTTCATATAAATTCTGTAAGCCTTCGTGAGATTGGTACATTAACTCGCCAAACAGGTTTAAGTTGTTATTTTTTAAAGCTTTAGCAGCGGATAAAGTTCTTGAGTTCTCTTCTGATACAAAGAGCGCTCTGTTAAAAATTTGACCACCCAATTCTTGACGCATCGTTTGAATTAATGAGGTGGGAACATCTGCTAAAAATTCAAAATGCTTTATCGAACCATCTTTTTGCATAGTATGA
>JAUIJW010000223.1 GCA_030431085.1 Bacteroidia bacterium | reverse complement strand
ATTTTCCTTAGCGGAATTAGGATTTATTTATACGAGATTAAATAATCCAACCAATGATATTTTACAGAAACGACTAGCTGCCATTGATGGTGGCATTGGAGCGGTAGTGTTTTCCTCTGGTTCGGCGGCCATTTCTACGGGTTTATTAACCTTGTTAAAAGCTGGTGACCATATAGTAGCCTCAAGTAGTCTATATGGAGGAACCTTTAATCTATTAAATGTTACATTACCAAGATTGGGTATTACCACTACATTTGTAGACCCTTCTCATCCAGAAAATTTTAAAAACGCAGTTCAAGATAATACGAGAGCCTTTTTTGTAGAATCATTAGGTAATCCTAAATTAGATGTGCTCGATTTAGAAGCTATATCAAAAGAAGCAAAAGCGGCTCAAGTACCATTTATTGTCGATAATACTGTAGCCACATCAGCTTTATTAAACCCAATAAAATACGGTGCAGATTTAGTAATTCACTCTTTAACTAAATATGTTGGCGGACAAGGTACTTCATTAGGTGGAGTTATTGTAGATGCCGGTAAATTTGATTGGACCAATGGTAAATTCCCTGAGTTTACAGAACCTTCTAAAGGATATCATGGCTTGGTCTATAGTGAAGCTTTAGGTCAGGCAGCATTTTCTTTCAAACTAATCTTGGAAGGATTAAGAGATTTTGGAGGCGCCTTAAGTCCGTTTAATGCTTTTCAGATTCTTCAAGGTCTAGAAACATTACCGGTAAGAATTAAACAACATAGCCAAAACGCTTTAGAACTTGCCAAATGGTTGCAAAATAGACCGGAAGTAGCGTGGGTAAATTATCCTGGCCTAGAGAGTAGTAAGTATTACGAATTAGCAAAAAAATATTTACCCAATGGGCAAAGTGGAATTGTAACATTTGGAGTTAAAGGTGGTTTTGAAGCTGCTAAAAAATTAACAGACGCCACAAAGATTTTTTCATTATTGGCCAATATCGGCGATACCAAATCATTGATTATTCACCCAGCGAGTACAACACATCAACAGCTTACAGATTATGAACAAGAGGCTGCCGGTGTTACTAAAGATTTGATTAGACTTTCGGTTGGTTTAGAAGATATAGATGATTTAAAGGCAGATTTAGAATCGGCATTAAAAGCCATTAATATTTAGTAAATAACTTATAAAAAATATTTGTTTTGAAAAAAGAGTTAAAATTTATTTCGTTACAAAGTTTTACAACAGAATCGGGATATTATTATCCAGATTTTGAATTGTCTTATCAGATTTTCGGACAAGAGTTACATACTGCCCCAATAGTATTGGTAAATCATGCCTTAACTGGAAATTCGAATGTGGCTGGTGAACATGGCTGGTGGAATTCCTTAATAGGATTAGATAAGTTAATAGACGTTAACAAATACACTGTTATTGCATTTAACATTCCTGGAAATGGCTATGATGGTAAAGAAGAAAACTTCATTGAAAATTACGAAGATTTCACGGCAAGAGATATTGGCAAACTATTTGGCTTGGCCTTGAGTAAATTACAAATAAATCAATTGTATGCCATAATTGGCGGGTCTTTAGGCGGGGGCATTGCCTGGGAAATGGCGATACTTTTTCCAGATTTAACGCAGTATTTAGTGGTGGTGGCCTCAGATTGGAAGGCCTCAGATTGGATTTTAGCTCATAACAAGACTCAACAACAAATTTTAACAAATTCTAGTAAACCGGTGCATGATGCCAGAATGATGGCCATGTTGTTTTATAGAACAGCAGATTCTTTTAAAGAAAAGTTTAATAGAACAAAAAATGAAGAGCAAGGCAATTTTAATACAGAAAGTTGGCTTTTGCATCATGGTGAGAAATTAGAAAATAGATTCACATTGCAAACCTATAAAATGATGAATCACTTATTAAGTTCTATAGATATTACTAGAGATAGAGGTACATTTAATGAAGTTGCTGCACAATTAAAAGCTCATGTAGTTCAGGTTGGTGTTGATTCTGATTTCTTTTTTGTGCCTAAAGAAAATAAAGAAACCCAAAAACTTTTAAACGAGGCTGGGGTTAGTAATACTTATGAAGAGATAAAATCTATTCACGGCCATGATGCTTTTTTAATAGAGTATGACCAATTAATCGAAAAGTTAGAAGAAATTTTTAAGAACCCGAAAAGAAAAAAAGTGAGTATCAAGACCATAAAAGTCATAAAATTTGGAGGAAAATCCCTTGCCAATGGTGATGGATTAAAACGAGTTTTACAAATCGTTAAGCATAAACTCCAACTAGAAGAGAATATTGCTATTGTAGTTTCTGCAAGAGGTAATTCTACAGATTTACTTGAAAAAATATTAGAGACAGCCAAGCAGGGATTAGATTTTCAAAGTGATTTCGAAGCCTTTAAGGCTTATCAAACTGAGCCCTATGCTCAGGCCGATTTTAGTGAAGAATTTACACTGTTAAACAAGATCTTTGATGGTGTACAGTTGCTAGGTGATTATAGTAAAAAAATTAAAGATCAAGTGTTAGCACAAGGCGAGGTAATTTCTGCTAAGCTAATTACTTATCTTTTAGAAAAAGAACAAATAGATGCTAATTTCGTAGATGCCAGGCATTTAATTAAAACAGATCACGATTTTGGAGAAGCCCTGCCTTTGCAGGAGCAATCTAGAGACAACGTAAAGCGTTATTTTGCCGAGCACTCTGATCAAATTAATGTGGTTACTGGTTTTATTGCCTCGAATGAATTCGGTGAAACCACCACCTTAGGAAGAAACGGTAGCAACTATTCTGCAGCACTTTTAGCTAACTATTTAGATGCAATAGAGTTAGAAAACTATACGCATGTTAATGGTATTTATACGGCGAATCCAGATTTAGTACGGAATGCTCAGAAAATTGAAGAATTAACCTTTCAAGAAGCTAATGAATTGGCTAGTTTTGGAGCAAATATTTTACATGCTAAAACCATAATCCCGTTAGTAGAAAAAAATATCCCGTTAAGGTTGTTAAATACGTTTGATACAGATAACCAAGGTACCTTAATAAAATCTAAGGCAACCAGTAAAGGTATTAGATCGGTTACGGTACAGAAAAATGTATCATTAATTAACCTCGAAGGCCGAGGCTTATTAGGTAGAGTGGGGGTAGATGCTAGAATTTTTACAGCTTTAAGAAATAAAAATATTAGTGTTAGTGTTATTTCGCAAGGTTCGTCTGAGAGAGGAATAGGGTTTGTAGTGTCGTCTGATGATGCTGAGAAAGCAAAGCTTACTTTAGAGCAAGAATTTGCGGTAGATATTAAAACTAAAGATGTTAATAGAATATATGTAAAAGACGATTTAGCCATTGTGTCTATTATTGGGCAAAATCTAAATAATTTTCATACCTCATATAATGCCTTGACTAAAAATAGAATCAAACCTCTTCTAATTAACAATACGGTAACTGGTGATAATATTTG
>JAUIJW010000222.1 GCA_030431085.1 Bacteroidia bacterium | reverse complement strand
GAGGTACGACATAAGCAATAGGTTAACTAAGAATATAGAATAGTCCTTTATATTTGATTAATTTTTGTGCTTATGGTTAAAAAATTACTAATTTAACATCGATTATTAAAAACATACTAGATTAATATATTAACTAACTAAACCCAAATGAATTTAATTTTAAAAAAAACAAGTTCTTTTTTAAGAATAGAAAAACAGTTAATTAACGCCAGTTTAAACGGTGTCAAGTCTTTTGGATGGGTCTTTTTACTCGCTTTCACCTTTTTTTCTTGTAAAAATAATGACACCCAAAAACCTAATTCTAATGCCGAATTATCTTCAGGTTTGGCAGTAAACCATATTGACAGTACTATAGCTCCTGGTAATGATTTCTCAGGATTTGCTAACGGTAAATGGTACAAAACAGCCAAAATGTATCCAGGCATGCCCTTTAATGGCACGATGATAGATGTGACTTTTAGAGCGGAAAATCAAATTGGAGAGATTTTGAAAGAAGTAGTGGCTGGGGATGGTTATCCGGCTAACTCACCTAAAGGACAAATAAAAGCTTTTTATAATAGCTATGTTGATACAATCACCCGAAACAAATTAGGGATAACACCAATTAAAGCCGATCTAGAGCGCATATTTAGTGCTAAATCGCACTCAGAACTAGCCGAACTTATGGGGTTGCCAAATGTGCCATCCATCTTTGATGGTTCTGTGTTTTTAGATTCTAAGAATACCAAGCGTTATGTTTATTATCTAGAACAAAAAAATTTAGGAATTCCAACCGCCGAGTATTATTTAAGAAAAGAGGCACCGTTTCCTGCGGTGAGGCAAGCTTATCAAAATTACGTAGAAAAAGTACTTACGCTAGCAGGTATAGAAGGTGCGGGTGAAAAGGCTAAAACTATATTGAATCACGAAATGGCTATGGCTAAAGTATTATGGACTAACACCGAAAAGCGTAATAAAAACAAAATGTATCATTTAATGACCATAGAAGAATTGAAAACCTATGCGCCAGGATTTGATTGGGATGCTTATTTAGGAGCCAAAGGAACCGACGATATAAAAGAATTGGTAGTGCATACTGATACGGCAATAAAAGGGATTGCAGAAATCTATGGAAATGCTCCTTTAGAAGATTTTAAAACACTTACCGCCTATTATTTAATCAATGGATTGGCCAATGTAATGTCTACAGATTTTGAAAAAGCAAATTTCGAGTTTTTTAGTAAGACTTTAATGGGAATTCCTAAGGACCGACCTTTAGAAACCAAGGCCAAAGGAGTAGCTAACCAGATCTTAAACTGGCAGCTAGGAAAATTATATTCAGATAAGTATTATACGCCAGAGATTGAAAAAGAAGCTAATGAATTGATTGGGTATATGAAAATCGCTATTCAAGAGAAGCTGGAGGCTAATGATTGGATGGATGAAGCCACTAAGGCGGAGGCCTTAAAAAAGTTTAAAAATATTCACTGGAAGGTTGGTAAACCGGAACAACTTATAGATCAATCTTCTCTTGAGTTTAAAGATGATGATCTTATTGGGAATTTACAAAAAATTAATATTTGGAAATCGAATGATGACATTAAGCGATTGGGTGAACCTAAAAGGGAATGGGAATGGTTACGTGAAGAACAAGTGGTAAATGCTTACTATCAAGCAGAGATGAATGATGTGGTAATTCCTATCGGAATTTTACAACCACCTATGTTTGATCCTAAGGCAGATGCCGCAGCAAATTTTGGAGGTATTTTGGCTATCGTTGGTCATGAAGTTGGTCATGCCTTTGACGATAAAGGGAGCCAATCTGATGCCAATGGCTTGTTGCGTAATTGGTGGAGTGATGCCTCTCGTGCAGAATTTGAAAAACGTGCCAATGCTTTAGTAGAACAATACAACCAGTATGAGCCTATACCAGGAGTTCATCTAAATGGTAAATTGACTCTTGGTGAGAATATTGGTGATTTAGGCGGAATGGCATTTGCTTATAGTGCTTATAGAAAGTATGTAGATGAAAAGCAAGGAGGTGAAGCTCCTGTCATTGATGGGTTAACTGGAGATCAGCGCTTTTTCTTGGCTCATTCACAAACATGGAGTTGGATTACTACAGATGCTTATGCTAGAAATGCTGCACTTACCGATAACCATAGTCCCGGTAATTTTAGATCTAATGGTGTGGTACGTAATATGGATGCTTGGTATGAAGCTTTTAATGTACAGCCTGCAGATTCATTGTATTTAGCTCCAAAAGATCGCGTTAAGATTTGGTAAATCTTATAAAATAAAATCAAACCACTTTACAACAATTACAATGAATTAATATTTCACTTCCTTATTGAAGGGATTCATTAAGTACAATTTTTAAACAAAAGCAAAAATGAATTATACAAAAAGAATTATTACTGCATTATGCTTTTTAGGATTGGTATCTGTAATGACAGCACAAGATTGTGATGGGTATTACCCAATGAAGAAAGGTGTTACCTACGAGTTAACGTCATACGATAAAAAAGATAGACTTAAATCTGTTACTAAAAATACGGTTAAAGATGTCTACAATAAAGATGGCTCAAAGGTAGCTGTATTACACACTGTTGCTACAGACAGCCATAACAAAGAGACTTTAAATGCCGATTATAATATGTATTGTGATGGTAAAAAGATAACTGTAGATATAAATACTTTACTTAGAGAGAGAATGGTGGCGAGTATGGCTAAAAATGGTTCTGATATTGATACCGACATTACTGGAGAAAATTTACAGGTACCTATTAATTTAGAGGTGGGGCAAGAACTTCCAGATTCTAATATGAAAATGGAAGTTACATCAGGAACTCTAAAAATGGATTTCGGGGCTAAACGGTATAATAGAAAAGTTATAGGGTCTGAAACGATAACTGTACCAGCAGGTACTTTTGACTGTATGATTATATCTGAAAATGTTGAGTTAAAGTTAATGATAACCAAAAGAACAGAATCGAAAACATGGATGGCAAAGGGTGTTGGAGTTGTAAAATCTGAAGTGTACGACAAAAAGGGAAGACTATCAAGCCGTGAAGAACTAACCTTATTTGAAAAATAATATTTTTGAGATTGCTAAAAATAATTGGTAATAATTAAGATCAATATATGAAAAAAATAACTGTTAAGATCGTATTTTATTCGGCTATTATTTTGATGAACTTTGTTAGCCATGGACAACAATTTTCAAAGAATGTAGTGCCTTTTATATATACTCAAGAGCCAATTACTTCGATTACTAATGTTACCATAATAGATGGTACAGGTTCTCCGGCTAAGCATGGTCAAGATATTGTCTTTAGGAATAATAAGATAATAGCAATAGGTAAGTCAGGTACCGTTAAAATTCCTAAAATGGGTAAATTGATTGATGGGTCTGGTAAAACCATTACACCTGGATTTGTGATGATGCATGAACATCTGTTCTATGCCAAACCCATGTTAACAGGAGGAC
>JAUIJW010000019.1 GCA_030431085.1 Bacteroidia bacterium | reverse complement strand
TCAAAAATATCTTTTGCATTTTTTAATTATTTTATTAATTTTTATTAATTAAAATTCTTTTTTTCCTCTTTTTTTTTTGACGTGGTTTAAAGGAATTTTAAGGATTGTAAGCTTAAATTAAATGCAAGTAAAAAAACTTACATCAACTTAGTTTCATTACCAGAAAGCAAGCTAGCAATAACTTTTGTTCCAGGAAATTGCTCTAAAATTATTTTAACAAATACAGTTATTGGGATAGCCATAATCATTCCTGGTACTCCCCAAAGATATCCCCAAAGCATTAACATCACTAATATAGTAATGATATTGATAGAAAAAGATTTACCCATAAATATAGGTTCTAAAACAGCTCCAAATAAAATTTGTACAGCCGTGATTGATAGTACAAAGAAGAACCAGGTGCTTAATAAATCAATTTCAACAAACGAAAACAAAGCCAATAAAATTACCGAAATAAAGGAGCCTACCATTTGTACAAAGTTAATAACAAAAGCAAATAACCCCCAAAATATAGGAAAACTTACATCGAAAAAGTGGCAAGCCAATCCTATGCCAATGCCAGTAAATAGACTTACCATAAATTTTACCTTTATAAATTGAATAAGATCCTTTTCAATTTTTCTAAAGGCTTTAACAGATACAAATTTTTTCTTAAGAATGGTACTATTCAAAAGCTTTTCAAAATTAATAGATTCTGCTAGCCAAAGTACTACAAAGAAAATAATCATGAGAGTAGTAGAAAGCGTATTGCCCACAAAATCAAGAATAGAACTAAAGTTATTCACCATGTTATTTTTTTGTAATAGGTTTTCTAAGGTGTAATCGGCTTGTATAAAATCTATACCGAAAAAACTTTCTATAGAATGGATTAGTGAACGCAATTTAATTTCTATTTTTTGAAGAAAAGCACCGTCAGTTGCCATAATTTCTCTACTTGATAGCTGTATCAATTTCCCCCCTATTCTAAAAAATCCAATAACAATAAGAATCACCAAAGTAATACTTACGGGTTTGGGCACTTTTTTCTTACCCAACCATCTCATGAGAGGTAAAAACAATAAAGCAATAAACATGGATGATACTAATGGAATGAAGATAAACGATAACACCTTCAACAGGTAAAATATAAAGGGGATTACCAATATTAAAAGTAAAATGTTTGTGGTTCTTAAGTCTTTCATTCCAATTGAAATTTTGAATGACAAAGATAACCTTAAATAGCAATATTTTTTGTCTCTTTAGAAATTTTACGAAAAGAATTATAGCAAGCTACAACATGCTTAAAGCCATTTTTTTCTTTTAAAATAGACAAGCATGGTTATTAATATACCTAACATCAAGATCCAAACGGCATGGTAACCATATTTCCAATGTAACTCTGGCATATGGTCGAAGTTCATTCCGTAAACACCAGCGATAAAGCTTAACGGAATAAATATAGTTGCAATAATGGTAAGCACCTGCATTACTTGGTTCATCTTGTTACTAATGCCCGTCATGTAAAGATCCATTAAGCTAGAAAGCAAATCTTTTTGAATTTCAATACTTTCGTTAATATGAATAATGTGCTCATAAACATCATGAAGATATCTATTGGTATTTTCTGTTATAAAATGGGGCGCATCTTTTTGTACAGAAGTTATGAGCTCTCTTAGAGGTACAACAGATTTTCTAAATTGCACCAAGTTTTTTTTAAGAAGTTGAATGTCGTAAAGAGTTTTATCATCTGGATAACTCAAGATTTTTTCTTCAAGTTTTTCGGTGGCTTCACTAAAGTATTCAATAATAAAGAAATAATGATCTACTATAGTATCTAACAGTCTATAAAAGAGGTAGTCTTCTTTGAGTTGCCTCATTTTTCCAGTATTATCGGCCAATCTTTTTCTAATGATATCAAATGTGTCTCCTTGGCGCTCTTGAAATGTAATTAGCCAATGTTTACCCAAAACAAAGCTAACCTGTTCTATAGTAATTGATTTTTTTGTTGGATGGATGCTAAGCATTTTAACAGATAAAAAAAGGTAGTGGCCAAAATCTTCTACCTTGGGTCTGTGTTTGGTATTTAATATATCTTCTAACACCAGCGGATGTAACTCAAAATGATTGCCAATTTGAAAAATCATATCAGTATCATGTAACCCATCAATGTTAATCCAACTCACACTGTGTTTATTTTTATATGAAAATGTATCGGATATATGCTGGCATTCTTCAATAGTAAATTGATGCTTATCGTAATCTGTAAGCGTAATTTTAGTTTTTCCTTGCTTTTGTTTCCCAATATAGATTAATGAACCAGGAGGTAGGCCAGCTTTTTTAGAAATATTTTTGTGATTGCTCATTGTGGTAATATTCAAGGTGTTACGAAAATAGATTAATTACATCTAAACCAATAATTTATAGGTTAAATTTCAGCCCTATCGTACTGTTATTTTCAATGCTTTTATAATGATTAAGATAAATTTTTTGATGATGATAACGAGCAACAATAAGCCAGAATGATCCCTTAAAATAAGAATCTAAAACCACTGCTTTAAGCTTAGAATGGGGCGATATTTCTATCTGATGAGGATATATCAAATGATTTTCACCATCGATTGTTATGTCGTTGATATCGTCAAATAAAGTAGCGACATACTTATTTCTTGGTGTTTTATATAAAATTTTAGGACTGTCTTTAGCGATGATTTTATGATCTTTAATCACCAGCATCTGATCTGCAAAAGATAGAGCATCATTACTATCATGAGTAGCTATAATGCAAGCAATATTTTTCTTTTTTAAATAACTAAATAATGTTCTGCGTAAAGAGTTTTTTTTGAAGTTATCAATTTGAGAAAATGGCTCATCTAAAATTAATAGCTCAGGCTCTTTTGCAAGCGCTCTGGCAATGGCCACACGTTGTTGTTGCCCCCCACTTAAAGTTTTAACAATAGTCTCAGCATATTCAGACATTTCGATAACCTCAAGCAGTTCATATGTTCTCTGATGGGTTTCTTCCTGATGTATTCTCGAGAGATATTTAGAAATATTGTCATAAACAGAAGTTACCGGCATTAAA
This sequence comes from Bacteroidia bacterium, assembly GCA_030431085.1. Taxonomy (GTDB): domain Bacteria; phylum Bacteroidota; class Bacteroidia; order Flavobacteriales; family Flavobacteriaceae; genus Lutimonas. Next base: position 16,497 of record JAUIJW010000019.1, on the reverse strand, counting down.
TCTAAATCTTGAGCTACATATTTAAAGAACTTTACACCAGGAACCAAATTGTATGCAGGACCAAGTATTGGGATATCATCCCACATTATAGAACCTTGATTTAAATCTAATAAACCGTAAATGGCTTTTAGTAAAGTAGATTTGCCGCAACCACTTTCTCCCATCACGCAAAGGTGCTCACCTTTTTTTAGTTTAAAACTGATTTGATTTAAAACAGAACTCTGTGGATGGTAGGCGTAGGTGATATTTTTGACTTGTAGCATACCACAAAAATAGGGTTTAATTGCAAATGCGAATTAAAAATTAAAACTCAACATGTGGTTAAAGGTACCTGGTTTTTAGAAGATTCATCATGTATACATTAATATCCCATTGATTAGCAATTGGTTTAAAAGAATGTGGTAAGTGTGTTAAATAAGGATATGGGCCAAATTCGGGTGTAATGGTAAGGGGTTGGTCGGTTTTAGACTTTTGCTCAATTACAGCATCCCACCAATATAAATGTTTATCTAATGCCTCTTTGCATTCAGGAGCTCTAGGGTCTGTAACTTGTGGCCCTTCTGGAAAACCAACGCGCGCATGGATATGATCTGTTCTTGAAATCGCAAGATCTACAGCTTGTTGCTGATCTTCTAAGTATGATTCTGCAACATTAACCCAATGAGAAATGTCTAAGGTAACTCTTAAATCGGGTATTTTTTCTAAGAATGTTTTCGTAATGTGTGCCGCAAAGCTAAATTTATTGCGGTGCGTTTCATGAACAATTTCAACATCATGCAATTTAGCATATTGAAATGTAAACTCGATAAGTTTTTGGTTTTGTTCGAAAGTAAAATAATCTTTGCCCGTTTGCGAATTAATTTTAACGCATGGATACTGGCTTATTTTTTCAAACCATGATTGATATTTTTCTAAATGTTCGTTAAAATCGGCATCAAAAGTGTCAAAATGTTGCAAGATAATCGACAAGCCTTTTTGTTGTGCTAGATTCCAAAATGTATCAACAGCATTCATGTCTGAGTTCTGTGCTATGGCATATTCTACACCATCATATCCTGCATGTTTAACCTGTTCAACAAAGGTTTTTACCTCTAAAGTTTCACTTCCCCAATAAGGGCAAAAATATTTAATAGTCATAATTCCCGTCTAATTTTGATTTTACAGAAGCCTGACGTAAATAAGGTTTATTAACATCGACGATAGGTTTATGTGCATAGGGATCTGCACCACAGACCATAATAATATCTCTTAAATCTTCGGTAGAGGGCAATTTTCCATCTTGATCCCAAGGCAACATAGATTCTGCACTCATATAATGGTTAACGAGAGCCGTTCTAAATTTGTTTGATGTTTTGTTTTGTAGAGAGCTATGAAATACATAGCCATTAAAAAAGATAACTGTACCTTTTTTTACCTCTACGGGAATAATATTGTCTTCTGAATATTTAGAAATATCTAAAGTCTCTAGGTCAGCATAATCTGAGTTATTGTTTTTAATTCGTGGTTTGATACTCCCTGGTTTATGCGATCCGGGGATTATCCATAAGCATCCATTATCAACTGTAGCATCATCAATAGCAATCCAAGCACCTACTAGTGATTTATCTCTTGTAGGGATAAAATATTCATCCTGATGCCAGGATTGCCCTTGTTTACCAGGAGCTTTTACAAATAACATAGATTGCATACATTTTACATTGGGGCTCAAAGTTTTTGAGGTAACGGTATTTTTTATTTCTGATAGATCTTCTTATATCATATCGATTGTCCATTCTATCTCTACTGCCATAAATGTAAGTTCTAGGTTCTTTTTGTAGGGTAGAAATAATGCTTTTACCTTGAACCCAATTAGGAACCTCTATGCCGGCCATTTCTAACACGGTGGGTGGTAAATCAAGAAAACTGTATAAATTTGAATCTCGACCATGCTGTTTAAACCCTTTGGGCAGGTATTGGTCTGGTATGTAAACAACTAAAGGACTTTTAGTTCCAGAGTCGTACAGCCATCGTTTACCTCTTGGAAGGCAGTCACCATGATCGCTCATAAAAAATAATATTGTACTTTCTTCTAAGCCATCTTCTTTTAAATCGGCTAAAACTTTAGCAATTTGTTGATCCATTCTCATGGCATTATAATAGAGTCTTACCAGATGGTCTCTGGTAATGTCATTATCTGGTAAATAAGGAGGTACGGTAACATCTTCTAATTTAATGGTACGCCCCATACTATCTAATGGAGGCCTTACTACAACGTCTTTAGCCAAAACATTTTTATCGATGTTTTTGTCGATGAAGAATTGCTCTTTTGTTTCGTCTGGCCAGATATTGATTTCATGCGTAATTTCGTAAGTGTTGTAAATAAAAAAAGGTTTGTTTTTATCGCTTTTAGGCCGTTGTCTCCAATGTGGTTCTTCCGAAATACTGTCCCAAATGGTAAATGGTTTACCAAATTGGTAATCGAGTTTGCGGTAACTAGCGGTCCAATATCCATGGGCTCTTAAAAGCTCTGGAAAGGCTTTAATTTCAGGTGGAGGAACTGCATTGTAATTAGGTACGCCTGGCATAGGAATCACGCTTTTTGATTGGCGCATATGCTGTGTGCCTATAGATGATGGGTAACAACCTGTAATCATTGAAGAACGGCTAGGAGCACACACGCCAGATACGGTAAAGGCATTTTCGTAAACAATACCTTTATTAGCCAAAGCATCTAAGGCAGGTGTTAGTGCAAGCGTATCTCCGTAAAATGAAAACCTCGGACTAATATCTTCTGCAACAAACCAAATGATATTAGGTTGTGATGGCTGGGGCTCTTCTGGATTAGCTTGTTTAGGATTTTGGCATGACGCCAATATGCTAAAAAGCCCTACAATGAAATAGAAGTGTTTGATATTCATTATTAGTTTATTCTATTAGGGTGAATGAAAAAGGTTCTAATTTAAGGGCATTGGTAAATTGATTTTCTATGATATTAATATCAGAAAATCCTTTGGTGATGTATTTTTCTGATGGGGCCATATACATTCTAACGGTTTTAAAATTACCTAAATTAGAAACATCAATAGTAAGTGGGTCTTTACCATAATTGATAAGTACTATACGTTTAGATTGGTCTGATGAAAATATCCACCCTCCAAAAGTTGAAACTGAGTTTCCTCTATCATCCATAATTTGTAAGGATTCATTGAGGCTTAATACCGTGGCACTTTGCATTTCCTTAGTAGCGCTAGCAAAAATACTTGTGGCTATACCAGCCGCCGATAATGTCCATGGTTTAGACGTAACATTAGTCCATTTTATATGATTTAGTAATGTATTGTTTGAAAAAATTTGTTGAAATTTATCACCGATTATATTATGTATATTGGTAATTGTCACTGGTGAATTTAAAAATTCTTCGTAATATTTAGCAATATATAGCGTGTTGGCCCAAGTGCCTCTAAGGGCGCTATTATCATCCCTCATGTTAAATTCGGTTACCCAAATCTCTACACCTTCTGGAGCGTTAATATTTTTATAATTACGAGCAGCATGCTCGGCAGTATGTAAAAAATTTGCATAAGCGGTGTCGTTTTTTAAGAGGTCAATTTCCCATTTTTGGATGTCTTTAATGTCTTTTGCGTCACTTTTTCTTGTTGCAGTAAGTAAATCCGAAATGCCTTCAGTACCTGGAGTAATTTTTTTCCTTTCTTGTTTACCATCGATGCCAGCAGGACTATATTTATGATAAGTTACGGCATCGGCATTATCACAATGAGCCAAGGCTCTGGTCGTCCAATCTGTATGACGCTTACGACGTTTTAAATAGTTGCCAATTATTGCGTATTTAGCCTCTGGAAAATGGTGTTTTAAAGAGTCAATCCAGATTTTGCAAGTTTTACCATAATCTTCTGGTGTGGGATACACAGACATTTCTAAAGGAAGATTAAAAAATAATTCGTTGCCTAGTTCGATGTACTTAATGGGTAGTCCTAACTTTTCAGCTCTTAGTAAGTTTCTTACAGAGTGATCTAAATCTTGAGAAAGCATATTCAGCATAAAAACAGGAGTGAAACCTAATTTTTTTTGACCCTCGGCAAAATTTTCTAATGTATATCTGTTTTTGCTTTTCGTGAGACCTTGTTCTACCACCCATTTAATCATTAAGCTATCGGGTAGATTGGTGTCAAGCCAACCTGTATCCCAGTTCCAATAATTGCCTAATGAACCAGCTGGATATCTAAAATTGGTTACAGCAAGTTGTTTTGTTACTTGCACCAAACTATCGTTATTCCAAGGCTTATCTATATGTGCCAAATTACCATTGACACCAATCATGTCTGGATAAATTGATCGTGTTGCTCCTTGAGTTACTTTTAATGGTGCTTTTGAGCAAGCTATTGAAAGTAGAAGTATAAAAATAATGAGTAAGTTGTTTTTAAGCATTTTCTTTTTCTTTAAAGATCCAGAAAGGCGCGGTAATTAACCAGCCAATAGTTCCGGCTAAAATGAGTGATTTATAAACTTGATCCGAAATAAGCCCTTTGAATACTAAAAAGGCTGGGATAATAGTTAATGCCAAAGCGATATATGATAGTATTTTTAATAAGTTTTTCATGCCTGAGCGCTCTTGATTTTATTGATTACTATTTTTTGTTGAATATAGGCTAGTATAGTGTATAAGATAACTGCGGTAAACCAGCCGGGTAAAGCCATAAAGAAGTAGAAATCAGAGTTAAAATAATTATATAAGAAATAACCAGTAGCCATGGCGATACCCCATGTTAAGGCTACAGACAAGTTAAATTTAAGTTTGAGGAGTTCTGCCAAATTGGAGATTAGCCCTATTTTTGGGAATAAGAAAATATCAACTAAAACCACAGCGCCAACTGGTGCAGCAACCAAGGCATAGAGCCCTAAAAACTGGTCTAGTTTACTTACAATAAGCGGAAAACAGGCTAAAGTAATTGACAGTATACCAACTATAATGGTGATTTTGCAACGTTTCATTGAAGGAACTAAGGCTTGAATTGCTAAGCCAGCTCTATAAATAGTGGGGTTTGCGGTTGTCCATCCTGCCACAACAACACAAATTAAACCGGCAATACCTGCGCCTAAATAAGCAATCTCGCCTGGAGTTGGATTTTCATTGCCTTGACTAATGACCAGGACACATAAGATACCCGAAGCGATCCATGCCATAAAGTGACCAATAAACATCCCAAAGGCGGAAGCAAATCCATAGGTGGATTTTTTGGCATATCGGTAAATTGTCATATCAGATAAACCTATGTGCATGGCATTATTACATAGCCAAGCAAAAATCATCACATGCCAAAATGTGTATTTTGTTTGCCCTTCAACCGGTATACCAGTCCAAATTTTCTCCTTAGCAATTTCCCAAAAATTATCTATACCTGTTACGCCTAATTGTGGTAAAACAGCGATACCAGCAGCTAAAAAAATTAGAGGCATCCAAGGAGCGAAAAGTGATGAAAATTTGGCCACAATTTCAAATCCAAAGGTAGCCACAATGGTTATAACAGAACCTACCGTTATAATAATTAATACCCATGATAAGCTATCTGGATATAAGCTGGTAAGTCCAGGGCCTTTTACGCCAAGCAATATGCCAATAGCAGAGGCAGATACCATTATCATAGCGGCTGCTACAGCGGCAAATTGTAAACCATTGACGAAATTATAGATAGAGACTAAATTATAGCCACAAATTTTTTCTAATTGCTAGAAAATGGTTAATCTAGTCTTTACAGCGGTTGGAGCGCATATAAGAGCCCAGCTTAAAGTAGCCAAAATATTACCGAGTAATAATCCCAAAATTAAATCAGTGGCACCTACCCCGTGCAATACGAATAAAGGACCAATAATAAATTCTGTTCCAGCAATATGCTCACCAGCTACCAAGCCAACAAATTCTTTAAACCCTTTTACTTTTGATTGAGGAACGGGTTCTCTTTCGTATTCATTAACATTTTTAGCCTCCCCTAGATTAAGCCACTTTTTTATTTGCATTGATTTGTGTTTAGATTAGCCGAATTGCAATGTGAATTGTCAACTCTTCTATTGTTGTCGTGGGTAAAGATGTACTTCTAGATACTTTTTAAACTAATGATTTTGAAATACAGAGTAAAATTTGAAAAATAGAATAGACTTTTACTTTTGAAATATATTGTGAATATGATACTAAAAAATACAGTAATAATTGTGTTGTTACTACAATTTTCAATTGGTAATAGTCAAGAAAAAAACATGATAATATTAGAGAATGATAAGGTTAGGTTTGAAGGTACGATAAACGGGTCTGCCTTCACTAAATTCGAATTAAAAAATAAAAATATAAGCCCTTTAGATTGGAAATTGCCAGATGACAGGTTGCCAAGCACCAATATTGGAGGTTACTCATTTCAAGGTCATTTTTTAGCTTTAGGAACTTGGGGTATGCCAACAGAAGGAGAGCAAGCTGCTGGAATAAAATTTTATGGGGAGGTTAATACCCAGCGTTGGGTTATAACACAAAACATCATTAGCCGTAATGGTATACAAACTATAGAAACAGCCTGTAAATCACCCGTAGAAAGATTAGATATTACAAGGAAGATATCTTTGTTTGATAAGGCTCCATTAATCAAGGTGGAAGAGCAAATAACCAATAACTTACCTATCGGGAGGCCATATAATATTTTACAGCATGCTACATTTGGAGGGCAATTTATCAATCAAAAGACCATTTTAAATTCTAATGCCGGTAAAGGATTTTATCAAAATGGGCAGTACAAAAGAACCTCTTATATTGATATTGAAGATACCAGTTATCAATGGCCGAATGCAGTGTTGCCAGATGGTAAAGTAGATTTAACACGGTCTGGGCAAGTAGATAAGAGTTTCGTATCATCTCATATTTTTCCTAAGAATACATTACAAGGTTGGGCTACTTTGGCCAATGTAGAGGAGGGCTTTTTAATTGGGTATGTATGGGATATTAATGCCTATCCTTGGCTCAATGTATGGCATCAATATGAAGATGGAAAAGTAAAAGGTAGGGCGATTGAGTTTGCCACCTGCGGAATGTGGCAATCTTTTGAATATTTGATGTCTAATGATTCGCGATTTTTTGGTAAAAATTCATTTGAGTATATCGATGCAGGTGAACATATAAATAAATTCTATTATATGTTTTTATTGCCTATCAATTCAAAATTTAAGTCTGTAGAACATATTGAATATACTTCTAATCATATCATTATTAAGATAAACAATGGTACTCAGATTATAGAGAAAATAATAAAGTTTTAGTCTTTCTTATTGGCGAAATAATCTGTAATGGTATCCCAGAAATCATCGTACATTCCTTGTAAATTAATAGCCGTGTAAACAGATAAAGTTTCTCTTTTGTTTTCTGGTGGAGCTGGTCGCTCTTCTAAGGTAGCTAATTGAGGATTCTGTAAAGCAATAACCAATGCTAAATCCCACATCACACGTTCTTCTGCGGCGTTAATATCTGTCCATATATCGCCTAATAAATCAGTCACCGGGTGGTTGAGGGCATATAGCTTTTTCAGGGTAGGTGTTTTTCTAAATACATAAGGTCTTGCCGTTGTAATTGGCATGACAGTCATTTCAAGGTCAAGCTGATTTAATAAGGCATCAAAGGCATTTAAATCTCTTTGAATATTAAACTCACTTTTGTTCCAAACGTTAGTGTCTTTATTAAATCGAGCGCCTAAAAGAAAGGCGTGGATGTTCGAGGCTATACTGGGTTCAGTTTCTATGGCAGCGGCCAAATTGGTCGATGCCCCTATACAAATAACTTTTAATTTATTTTGTGGCGATGCCTTTTTAGCTTCGGCAATAATAAAATCTACAGCAGGTGATTTAGGAATAATAGCCGATGGATAATATCCCCAGGGAAATCCTAACTTCCTATGACAACCTAGCGGATGCGGAATATCAGTTTTGTTTAATTTTCTTAAAATCTCTTCGTTATAAGCTTGAGAAATTGCAACGGTATTAAAGTTAGTCACGCGATTGCCATTCCATACGCTGTCTGTATAAATTTGCGTGCTGTTAAAATGGGCAGAGTTAAGAGCAATTAATTCCATCTTTGGATCGACAATGGCTTTTACGATGGCATAGAAGTCGTCCATTTCATTGCCTGTGTCGGCATCTAGTAGATATCGATTGTCTTGAGCATTAGCTAAAATGCTTATCCATAATGCTAGTGCTAATAGAGTGCTTTTTTTATCATGATATTATTTTAATTGATGTTGTAAAAACCAATGGTAAAGATCGTCTCCAGCATAAGTTCTTAACCAAGTTAAATGCCCCATGTCTCCTTCAATGGTAAACCTTAAATTTTGATGTCCCAAACGCTCTAATTGGTTTAATCCTGGGTAGAAATACTCTACTTTAATGGTATTATCGCGCCCACCAGCAAAACACCATACAGGAATTTGATGACTGGCAATACTTGGCATAAGATCTACATGCCCCCAGCCTACAATTGGATTGATAGCGGCAAATAATTTAGGATGCTTACTAGCCATATACCAAGTGCCAAATCCACCATAACTCAATCCTGTTAAATATACCTTTTTTTGGTCTACATGATACTTTTCTTGAACAGTGGTTAGCATATCAAGCAAGTCTTGTTCTACGGTTTCCCATCCCATTGGCGGACCATATGCTGTGTATGGATAATTATCGTTAGATAAGCTACCATTCATTTCGTAATCTATTTGGCCTTGTTGGGTTCTAGGTGGTGTGCCTTGAGCTAAGCGCTTAGGGTAATCTTCTAGTTTTCTTTTATTGAAATAAGAATTTGGGTCTTTGTTAAACCCATGTATGTGTAATTGTGGTTGTATAATAATGAACGGTAAATCTCTTTTTTGAACCCAAGCTTCATAAATGGGGCCATGAGCCATAGTAAAAGGCAATTCTGTAGTTCCATTTCCGCGTTCACCATTACCATGTAAAAATAAAATAACGGGCCATTTAACCTTACTATTCTGGTTATATCCTTTAGGGAGATAAACATAATATTCACGGTAAGTCTGATCAAAATGGCTAGTGTAGCCTATGCGTTTTAATTCTGGTTGATGGTCTGTACTTTGAGTAAAAACTGGAGAGGATACTAATATAATGATCCCAATAACTAAGAGTTTTAGTCTATTCATAAGAGTTGTACTTGTTATCAATACTAATGTTTTCAATGTCGTTAAAGGTACTAGTTTTTTTGTTTAGACTGTTCTAATATTCTAAAATGAGGCTTCCCAAAATATTCAAATGACTCGAAATAGGTAGGGTACTCCAAAGTGGGATCTTTAGTATCTTTTCGCCAAAGCAACAAGTCATCTTTATAGCTTTGTAGCAGTTTACTATATTGAGGTAACTGAGCTAAATTTTTAGTTTGGTAAGGATCTGCTTTTATATCATAGAGTTCAAATTCTGGCCTTTTATTGGTTGACAATTGATAAAACTCTTGATGATCTGCGTCTAATGTTTCATTTAAAATCATATAATCCTTAGACGGACTTCCATCAATATCTATAAAACCCTTAGTGGGATTAAATGCGATGGGGTTTCCAGCCGGCCAATTATTTGGAATAAGGTTATGGATCAGCAAATATTGATGATCTCTAATGGCTCTCATCGGATAGGATTTATTATCTTCTCTAGCAAAAGCATGTCTTTCTTTGTCTAGAAATACTCGATTTCTATGGGTGTTGGTTTTGCCCTGTAAAAGAGGAAGTAAACTTTTACCATGCATCGATTCAGGGATTGGTAACCCAGCAACATCTAAAAACGTAGGAGCTAGGTCAATAAGATTTACAAAATCATTGGTTTTTAACCCATTTTGGATTTGATTACCCCAATAAATGGCTAAGGGAACTTTGGTGCCCAAATCATACAAATTGGCTTTTGCTCTAGGAAAAGGCATACCATTATCACTGGTTACTATAATTAAGGTGTTGTCTAAAATTCCTCTTCGCTTTAAGCGGAATAAAATTTTAGAAATATCATAGTCAAGACGTTGTACTTCGTAGTAATAATCTAGCATATCATTCTTTAGAGTAGTATTGTTGGGGTAAAATTCGGGTAGCTTTACCGTACTGGTGTCCATAACTTTAGCACCTAGACCACTTTGGTAAGGCCTATGTGGATCTCTACTGCCATACCATAGAAAAAAAGGTTTGTTTAAATCTTGATGTTCTAAAAAGTGGTCGAAATTTTTAATCTCTCTGCCAGCAGGGTTGTGTTGATATCCCCCTTTTTCATAATTACCCGGGCCCCATCCTTTTTCTTGAAAAACCACATCATAACCTGCCTTTTCTAATAGAACAGCGTAGTTAGCAAAACTTATAGGTAAAGTACTCCATAGATGAGCGCCTTCATTTAAACTGTGAGGATATCGGCCAGTGAGAATTGCAGCCCGTGATGGGGTGCAAGAAGGTGCTGCAGTATAGGCATTATTAAATAGTACACCTTGATTGGCAAGCCAATCGAAATTGGGTGTTTTGATAGTTTGGTCGCCATAAATACTAGCATGAGGATATGACCAATCGTCTGCCAAGATAAAGACGATATTGGGCATTTTGGCAAGAGAGTCATCCGAAATGGTTGATGGTTTAGATTGTGGTTGATGACAGCCTATCAAGAGGTTGCTCAAAACAAGAATTAAGGGTAATACTAATTTTAAATAGTTCAAAGAATAATAATTTTAGAGAATTAATTTTTTATTGACGAACCATCAAAAATGAGTAATTATAGTGCTTTATTTATCTTAATTTAAGAAATAAGAGTTATTTCACTTAGGTGAGAATTATTTTCACTGCATATAAACTATGTAATGCAGATAATATAATTGTGACATGAATAAGCTATTTACAATCCTATTTCTCATAGGTTCATTTTTAACATACTCGCAAAACACAAAGACAATACATATAAATTATGAAAATCCAATAATTGATGAGTATCTAGCAGATCCCTTCATCTTTTATGAAAACGGAACATATTATTTATTTGCAACGGGTTATACTAAAGATGATAAAGGAATCCCTATTTATAAATCTGATGATTTAAAAGATTGGGATTATGTTAAAGGGGCAGTAAAAAGAGGAGATTCTACAAGTTGGAACTACAAACATTTTTGGGCGCCAGAGGTTCATAAATTCGATGATACCTACTATTTATATTATACAGCATCACCAAAAATATCGCCAAAAAACTCCGGAAATAAAGTAGGGGTGGCAACTGCTAAACACATTACGGGTCCATATACAGATCACGGCCCTGTGATTCCTCATGGTTCTATTGATGGACATCCATTTTTAGACGATGACCATCAATTGTATTTTTATTTTACAGTCGAACAATTGAACGCCACAGGTTTGCCAAAAGGCAAAATTTATGCGTATCGAATGAAAGACCCTTTAACCATAGTAGGCGACCCTATACCTTTGATTACCAAACATGGTTGGCAAGAAGGACCATATATTTTGAAAAAAGATGATGAGTACTGGATGACCTATAGTACTGGCGCTTGGAAAAATGAGACATATCATGTAAAATTAGCCAAAGCTAAATCGCCTCTTGGGCCATATAAATTGATCGATGAAACCTTATTAAAAACCAATGATGTGGTTAAAGGTCCTGGACATAATGCTCTTTTTACTGATGAGCGTGGTGATTTATGGATTATTTATCATGGTTGGGATAAGAATTTTAAAGCTAGATATCCTAGAATTGACCCTTTGTATTGGAAAGATGGTGTCTTGAAATGTGACGGGCCAACAGGTAATAAATAAAGATATATGACAAATCTGCGTTGTGGTATTGATTTAGGGGGTACAAAAATTGAAGGGGTGTTACTTTCAGTTAACGGGCAAAAATTTGAAGTTTTGGCACGCCTTAGGGTACCAACAGAAAAAGAAAAAGGGTATGCGCATATACTTTCTCAAATCAAAAAAGTTGTTGCACTCTTAGAAGAAGAAACAAATCTAAAAATAGAAACGCTTGGTATTGGTACGCCGGGAACCTTAGATCCTAAAACGCAAACTTTAAAGAATAGTAACACTACCTGCCTTATAGGTAAGCCAATTAAAAAAGACCTTGAAGAGCAATTGGGTTTTAAAATTGAAATAGCCAATGATGCCAATTGTTTTGCGTTGGCCGAGGCCACCATAGGTGCCGTACCAGAACAAATATTTCGGCCTAGTGTAGTGTTCGGTATAATTATGGGTACAGGTGTAGGCGGTGGTGTGGTAATAGATGGTAGAGTATTACAAGGCAAACATGGTATTGGCGGTGAATGGGGGCATAACTTTTTAGATGTTTCTGGAGGCTTGTGTTATTGTGGTCAAGTGGGTTGTGTTGAAACAGTCATTTCGGGTTCAGCCTTAGAGAAATATTATTTCGAGAAAAGCGGTGTTCAGAAATCTTTAAAAGTTATCGCAAAGCAAGCTCAGAATAGTGAAGATCCAATAGCGAAAGATACAATCGAACGATTATTAGTTCACTTTGGTAAAGGTATAGCCGCTATCATAAATATATTAGATCCAGATGCTATTGTGATTGGTGGGGTGTAGGTAATATTGATGTTTTGTATACAGAAGGTATAAAATATGTACAGAAATATATGTTTAATAAAGAGTTAGAAACTAAATTTTTAAAACCTAAACTAGGCGATAGTGCAGGTGTGTTTGGAGCAGCTATGTTAATTAAATAGAATAAAAATGATCAAAATTCAAGAGTTAATACAGCAAGAATTTATTCAAGCTCAATCTGTTTTAGAAAACTTTATTAATTATCCTGAGAATTTTAAAAAAATCGAAGAGATTGTTAATGTTGTTTGTAATGCCATCCAAACAGGGCATAAAATTATTGCTTTTGGCAATGGAGGGTCGCATTGCGATGCGATGCATTTTGCAGAAGAACTTACCGGTCGATATCGTACCAACAGAGCTGCACTGCCAGCTATAGCTATTTCTAATCCCAGCCATTTGTCATGTGTTGGAAATGATTATGGGTTTGAATTTGTATTTTCTAGATTTATTGAGGCGTTAGGACAAAAAGGAGATGTAGCTTTTGGTATTAGCACTAGTGGTCAATCTAAAAATATTTTAGAAGCTTTTAAGGTTGCTAAAAGCAAAGGTTTAACAACAGTTTTACTTACAGGTAAAAGTGCTAATAGACTTGAGACTTATGCCGATCATATTTTAACTGTGCCTCATGATGGATATGCAGATAGAATTCAAGAGATTCATATAAAAATCATTCATGCCATAATTTTATCTATTGAGCAGAAATTATTGAAGTAAAAGCTAAAAGATTTTTTTGAGGGGAATGAAAAAAGGCTTTGCTCACTTTTATTGAGTGAGAAAGCCTTTTCAAAATTAAAAAAAATAATTAATAATGTATTTGTAATCTGGCTTGCTTTGGTGCGGCCTCTAATACTTTATCCCAGGGCACAACGCCAACCCCATTAGCCCATTTTTGCCAAGCAGCTTTCATTTTGTCTAATTGTTCTGGATGTGTTTTTGCTAAGTTCGTATTCTCTGTTGGATCTAGAGATAAGTTGAATAACTCATCATGTTGTTCGGGATAAGCATTCACCCATTTCCACGAACCAATACGCGCTGCTTTATTACCTTCATGCTCCCAGAATAAACCTTCATGAGGTGCTCTTGTTTCATTTTTAAAAACTGGAACTAATGATTTGCCTAATGTTGGTGTAATGGCATGACCATTATACGATTTAGGATATTCAGACCCGGTAATATCTACAATGGTTGACATGATATCCATAATATGTGCAGGTTGATTATCAATTCTACTTTCTTTAATTATTTTAGGATAGTAAACTATAAAAGGAGTTCTAATACCACCTTCATACCCCCAATGTTTAAACATTCTAAAGGGCGTATTACTTACATTAGCCCAAGGTAGCTTATAGCAACCAAAAGATCCTGGCTCGCCAATTGGAGCATTTAGATTAGGGTTAGAATAATCTTCTCTCGTCCCACCATTATCAGATAGAAAAACAATCATTGTATTGTCTAGTTGATTTAATGCTTCTAGAGTATCAATCAGTTTGCCAATACCTTGGTCCATACAATCGATTTGTGCTGCGTAAACAGACATTCTTAAATCAAAGTCATCTTTTTCTTCTTCCGTTAAACTATCCCAATCAGGCACTTTTTTATCAATCTCAGAAATAGGAAAGTTTTGAGGTAAAATACCCTCTTTTTTCATTTTCTCAAAACGATTGTTTCTTACTTCTTCAAATGCTTTTTTGTATTGGCCACAATATTTGGCGATATCTTTTTCTTTTGCTTGAAGCGGAAAGTGTGGTGCCACATGAGCTAGATATAAGAAAAAAGGTTTGTCGTCTTTACTCATTTCATCGACAAATTTGATGGCATTATCATTAATTGCATCTGTAGAGTAAAAATCTTTGCTAGGTGTAATAATGCTATCACCATCGTATAATACTTGATCGCCTGGAAACGGATAAAAGTAGGCCCCACCATGATGCGGAAAGCCATAGAATTTATCAAATCCTTTTTTTGTTGGCCAATATTTTTCATCATTACCTACGTGCCATTTCCCAGACATGGCGGTGTTATACCCATTCTCTTTTAAAAGTTCTGCAATGGTAATGGCATTATCAGGTAAGTGACCGCCATAACTTGGTAGGTGGCAATCTTCTTGCATAAACCCCATGTTGGCTTGATGAGGATATAAACCCGTAAGTAGAGAAGCTCTTGAAGGGCAGCAACGAGAGGCATTGTAAAATTGTGTCATTCTTAAACCATTGTGAGCCAATTTATCTAGACTTGGTGTTTTAATTTCAGAACCATAACTGCCCAAATCAGAATATCCCATGTCGTCTGCGAGAATTAGAATAATGTTTGGCTTTTCTGGTAGATTTTCTCGAATAGAGGTTTTATTTTCTTTACAGGAAACAAGACAGATTAATCCAAAAAATAGAATTTTTTTGGATAGATTAAAAATATCTAGGTTCGATGTCATTAAGCGCATAGATTTCATAAATGAATAAAATATTTAGAAAACAAATTTACTCGTATGATCAAACAGAAACTCCTCAATTGTAAAATAGAAGAAAATTAATGCATAAAATAAAATAATTTAGACATCAAGGTTTTAATTTGACTGTGATGTTTATTTTAGTAGCCGAAAAAATTCAAGTCTCAGAAAACAAGTAGAATACATATTTTTGTTTCTCATTATTTTAAAATTCGAAAGACATTTAATGTTAAAGATAATCTGAAATTATACTGAAATGTTTAGATTTATCGCCAAATAAAAAATTTATGAAAAGAATATTTTTTAGCCTAGTCGTACTCTTAGTGGTTTTTGCATGTGCAGACAAGAAAACAGAATCGAGTCAACTTTTTAAAAAATTAGATGCTGGTAAAATAGGGATTGATTTTTCTAATGATCTTATAGAAAACGATTCCCTAAATTATTTTACTTACGGGTATATATATATGGGTGGTGGTGTAGCCGTGGGGGATGTGAATAATGATGGTCTTACTGATGTTTTTTTTACAGGCAATCAAGTCTCAAACAAATTATACCTTAATAAAGGAAACTTAAAGTTTGAAGATATAACAGAGAGTGCTGGAATTGCTGGAGACGATAGATGGTATACCGGTGTAACCATGGCCGATGTAAATAATGATGGTTTTTTAGATATTTATTGCTCTGTTGGAGGTAAGTTTGGACCTAAACATAATGAACTTTATATCAATAATGGTGATCTCACTTTTACCGAAAGTGCGAAGGAATATGGTTTAGATGATATTGGGAATTCAGTTCAGGCCACTTTTTTTGATTATGATAATGATGGCGATTTAGATGTTTATATCGCTAATTACCCACCAACCAGGTTTAATGCCATACACAGCTATTATCAGTTTAAAATGCAAGAAACAGAAGATCATGAAACAGATAAGTTGTTTAGAAATGATGGGCATACATTTACCAACGTAACAGATGAAGCAGGTGTACGTAGTTTTGGCTTATCACTAAGTGCTACGGTAGCAGATTTAAATGGTGATGGGTGGTTTGATATTTATGTATCAAACGATTTCAGTACTCCAGATTATATGTACCTCAATAATAAAAATGGAACATTTTCAGAGCACGTCAAAGAAGCGACAAAACAAACTGCATTTTATGGCATGGGGGTTGACATAGCCGATTTTAATAACGATGCCCTTGTAGATATCATGCAAGTAGATATGATGGCTAAAGATAACAGGCGTCAAAAAGCCAATATGGCCAGTATGAACCCTTCATTATTTTGGAATACGGTAAACGCAGGTTTTCATTATCAATACATGCAGAATGAACTGCAGTTAAATAATGGTAATCTGAAAAATGATTTTATTCCAGATTTTAGTAATGTTTCAAGAATTGCTGGAGTTTCCATGACCGATTGGAGCTGGGGGCCAGTGTTTGTAGATTTAG
>JAUIJW010000221.1 GCA_030431085.1 Bacteroidia bacterium | reverse complement strand
TTGGTCAAGATGTACTAACAACTCTTAACCCAGGGCAATTGATGGTTAAGATTGTTAAAGATGAACTCACAGAGCTCATGGGTGGCGAATCTGTTGGTATTAATCTTAAAGGTACTCCATCTGTCATTTTAATGTCTGGTCTGCAAGGATCTGGTAAAACAACATTCTCGGGTAAATTAGCCAATTACCTTAAAACCAAAAAAACAAAGCAAGTGCTTTTAGTTGGATGCGACGTTTATAGACCGGCGGCAATCAACCAATTAAAAGTGGTAGGAGAACAAATTGGAGTTGAAGTTTATGCCGAAGAAGGCAATCAAAATCCTGTTGAAATTTCTCAAAATGCCATTAAATATGCCAAATCTAATGGTAAAAATGTGGTAATAATTGATACGGCTGGTCGTTTGGCGGTAGATGATCAAATGATGACCGAAATCTCTAATATCCATAAAGCCATAGAACCTCAAGAAACATTATTTGTTGTAGACTCTATGACTGGTCAAGATGCTGTGAATACTGCCAAAGCATTTAACGACATTTTAAATTTTGACGGTGTTGTGTTAACCAAGCTAGATGGTGACACAAGAGGTGGTGCAGCCTTAACGATTAAATCTGTTGTTAACAAACCTATTAAATTTATTGGTACTGGCGAAAAGATGGAAGCTATTGATGTGTTTCATCCAGATCGTATGGCCGATAGAATTTTGGGCATGGGAGATGTGGTTTCTTTAGTAGAAAGGGCGCAAGAACAGTACGATGAAGAAGAAGCTAGAAAACTACAAAAGAAAATTGCTAAAAACCAATTTGGGTTTGATGACTTTTTAAAACAAATTCAGCAAATCAAAAAAATGGGTAACATGAAAGATTTGGTTGGTATGATTCCTGGTGCAGGTAAAATGATGAAGGATGTAGATATTGATGATGATGCTTTTAAAGGTATTGAAGCCATAATACATTCTATGACTCCTGGAGAAAGAAGTCAGCCAGAAACTATCAACGCTAGTAGAAAAAAGAGAATTGCTAAAGGCTCTGGTACTAGTGTACAAGAGGTTAATCAATTGATGAAGCAATTTAATCAAATGAGTAAAATGATGAAAATGATGCAAGGTGGTGGTGGCAAAAAATTAATGCAAATGATGCAAGGCATGCGTTAACTAATACAGCTTTATAAAACTATTGAAAATATAATTTCTCAACATCTATGGTAATTTTAGACGGTAAAAAAACCTCGGAAGATATTAAAAACGAAATTGCTAAAGCAGTAAAAAATCGTAAAAACGAAGGTAAAAAAACACCTCACCTTGCCGCAGTTTTGGTTGGAAGCGACGGTGCCAGCATGACTTATGTTAATAGTAAAGTTAAAGCTTGTGAAAAAGTTGGATTTAACTCTACGCTTATAGAATTACCAGAAAACACGACTGAAGATCAACTTCTAGATGAAATAAAAGACCTTAATAAAGACAAAAATATTGATGGTTTCATCATTCAATTACCTCTGCCTAAACAAATTAATGAGCAAAAAGTGTTGATGGCGGTAGACCCTAATAAAGATGTAGACGGTTTTCATCCTGTAAATGTGGGTAAAATGGCTTTAGATCTCTCAACTTTTCTACCGGCAACACCTTATGGGATTTTAGAATTATTAGAACGTTATGACATCGAAACCTCTGGAAAAAATGTAGTTGTCATTGGTAGAAGTCATATTGTAGGTAGACCGATGAGTATTTTAATGAGCCAAAAAAGAAAAGTTGGTAATGCCACGGTAACCTTAGCTCACAGTAGAACTAGTAATTTAAAAGAAATTACTGCAAAAGCTGATATTATTGTGGCTGCGCTAGGTATACCAGAATTTCTAAAAGGCGACATGGTAAAAGACGGTGTAGTAGTTGTAGATGTTGGTATTACTAGAGTGAAAGACGACACAAAAAAAAGAGGTTATCGCTTAGCTGGTGATGTAGATTTTAATAGTGTAAGTCCTAAATCAGCATATATCACACCGGTTCCAGGAGGTGTTGGCCCTATGACTATCGCTATGCTGCTCAAAAATACTTTATTGGCTTGCGAGCGCAATGAAAGTTAATTCATGGCTTCCTTGTTTAATAGAGGATTCACATACATTTTTAAAACGCTACTATAAATCTCATTATCTTTAGCTTGATTTAAGTAGGCTTTAAACCCATCAAGGTCTTTTAACGTATACTGTGTTCTGTATGTAGTAGACTTAAAATATAAATCATAGGCCATATAGTTGGTTTTATGGATTTGATAGTTCCTATACATTACTCTATCAATGGCCTTAGCTATGATCTTGGCATCGTCCTTAGTATTATTAGTAAAGTTAATTTGGTTTAAATCGAATTTTTCAAACACTAAACTCACTTTACCCTTATAATCATTAATACCTTTAACGATACTATTTAAATCTCTTTTCTCTTTTAAAGGTATTACCTTTTTATTTTTTAACAATTTAAATTCTTCTGCCTTAGCAAAAGCACAAGGTTCGTATTCATAAGACACCGTTGAGATTACCAAATTTAAAGATTCAATAGCCTCTTTGGTATCATCTCCCCCACTTATAAGTAGCATTTTAATGAGTCCTGGAGCAGTTACATCATGGCCATCTTTAGTTCTGCCATTTCTATGAGCAATCCATGCAGACACCTTTTTTTCGGTAATCGCATGACGCAAATAATGAGACAGGTTAACAGTATTTCTAATCATTGATGATTTTGAACCACTCCTCAATACAGTAAACATATTATTAAGCTTTGCTACTTTCTGAAATGTAGAGTTAATCATCAAATTATCGCCCAATGAAATTTCTGTAAATGGCAATCCTATATCATACAGGTGGTTTTGAAGCAAAGCTGCGTCTAAAAAAATATCGCGATGATTACTCAAAAACAAACTGTGGGTAGCATCAACCTGATTTAAGCCAATGATTTTGAATTCGTCCATAGAATGACGAATAGCCCTTTTTATAATTTGTTCAATAAATTGGACTTGAAAATCTGAACAACTTTTACAGTCATTTAATTTGGATTTAATATCATTAATACTCCAATCTGGATAAAAAAATTGTACTCCCTTAAAAAACAAATCATCGTGCTTTAACTCATTGATTGCATTTTTAACCTCTTCATCGCTAAAAGGTGCTATGTCTGTAAAGTCAATTTTCATTCGGTTTTACAATTTCTCTTATATTGTTTCAATTTAATTTTAGATCTCTTAATTACTACCAAGATACAACTACCGCTTATCTATGTATAGTATAGGTTTACGGCTCATTTTAGGAAATCTTTGTTGATTTATGTCGGCTTTAGACCTAAATTCAATTTCAGGAGACACTCTTAATTTAGCTCTAAAATGATCTTTGAGTTTAGCTTTTAACTCTTTACTTTCAACATCTGTTCCTACCGCAATGGTAATGGTATCTGTACCAATATCGTTTTTATCAATTTCAATAATATAATTATCGATTTCAGAAAAATCGTGTAATAAATTAAACATCGCTGGTGGGTAAAGTGTGGTACCCTTATATTT